>DATJKY010000636.1:0-7691 GCA_035490955.1 Terriglobia bacterium
GCCGCGCTGCTGCCCGGCACACATTACGGCGTGTTCAAGCAATGTAACGAAGGTAACGCGCGGGTGTATCACGCGAACGACGGCATTTGCAGTGTAGGCCTTCGTCCCTGGGCTGTCTACGGAGTGGGACGCGACCAGGGCATCACTTCCGGGCCTACGAAGGCCATTAAGGCCGCGGTCGTGAGCCGGCCTTACACGATTCGCTTCACCGGCGGATTGGATTTGCAGTACGTCAACGACACGGCGCAGATTTTTCTGCGCTGTGCGCAGGCTGATCTGGACGGGGCTAGGGTCTATACCTTGCGAGGCTCCGTGACCCAAACGGCGGAGTTTGTCGCCACTCTATCGCAGATCGTGCCCCGGACTCGAGAGTTGGTCAGCGCCGCAGGCAAGCCGTTGCCTATCGCTTACGACCTCGACGACGGCGCACTGGTACGTGACCTCGGCGACGTACCGCGCACACCTCTCGATCAGGGCATCCGCGAGACCGTGGCCATCTTTCAACGTTTACACCACACAGGAAGACTGGACACCTCGGATCTAGAGACCTGAACGGTTCGTATGAAGGCAGCTCTTCTTAAGGACGTCGAAAGACTGGTGGTGGAGAGTATCTCCGACCCGGAAGTCCCGCCCAACGAGGTCCTGATCGGCGTTAGGGCTGTTGGAGTTTGTGGCACAGACTTGCACATTTACCAGGGCCACGGCAACTGGGCCTTCGATGCGCAGGGGCGCGCTATCCCGTTGACCGAAAGACCTCAAATCTTAGGTCACGAGTTCAGCGGCGAGGTCCTGGAAGTGGGACGGGAGGTAAAGGGCCTGGCTCCTGGCGACCGGGTCTTGTGCGATCAAGGCCGGAACTGTGTGAGTCAAGGTCGTTGGCCGCGATGCGACTACTGCCTTTCGGGCAATTCACACCAATGCAAGTATTACGGCGAACATGGCATCACCGGACTTCAGGGGGCCATGGCGGAATACATCGCTATGCCGGCGGTCAACTGTCTGAAGGTTCCGGCAGACATGTCGCTGGAATTAGCAGCGCTTGTCGAACCCCTCGGGTGTATCATTCACTCCAGCGATTGGGTGGATCGTTCCCGTGCCCGCTATACCTTTGCCGGTGCTGAGCCCATTCGCAGCATTCTGATTTTCGGCGCCGGACCTGCCGGCTTGTTATTTCTTCAGTACCTGCGCAACGTGAAGCAGTGCCCGAGTCTGATTCTCGTGGCGGATTTGCGGAAGCAGAATCTCCGACTAGTTGAGGCCTTTGGCGGAACACCCATTAACGTGGCGTGCGACAACCTACTCGTGGCGGTGGCGGAGCACACCAAGGGCGAACGAGCACACTACGTAATTGACGCCTGCGGAAACGCAGAAATCTTTCGCCAAATACCCGGTGTGCTCCGCAAGCAGGGAACCGTCCTGCTCTATGGAGGCGGGCATAAGGGACACGACATCAGCGTTCTGGATCCGATCCTGTTCTTGGAACCCACTCTGGTAGCGTCAGTGGGTGCTTCCGGTGGATTCGACCCCGACGGGCGGCCGACGACTTACCGTCGCGCCCTGGAGCTGGTCAGCTCGGGCAAGGTGAAGGTGGCGCCTTTCGTCACTCACCGATACGATGGGTTGGAAGAGATCCACCAGGCCTTCGAGCAGGACTTCCAGCGCGAAGACTACATCAAGGGAGTGCTGAGCCTGGAGTCGGCAACGGTCAAGTGACGAGTGACAAGTGGCGAGTGTCGAGCAGAGAATTAGACCAAGTTCCCCGCCTAGGCGATGCCCACGACCACTCACGTCTCGTCAGTCGTCACCGGTCAATCGTCTAGTTTTCTCTATGGCGACGGTCGATTGTCGACCGTTGACTTTGCTCTGTGTCCTTGCGCTGACGCTGACGCCTGCCTGCCGTAAGCGCGAGCGGCCTCTCTACGCGGTCATTCCCAAGGGCCAGGCACATATCTTCTGGCAGACCGTGCATGCCGGGGCCGCGGCCGCAGCCGAGGAAGCCAGAGTAGATATCGCCTGGAACGGTCCAGCTACGGAAACGGACTTGACTCGTCAGATCTCAATCGTTGATGACTTCATCAACCGCCACGTTGATGGGATCGAACTCGCTCCTGAAGATCGTGAAGCCCTGGTGCCCACGATCCGCCGTGCCAGAAGGGCCGGTATCCCCCTAACAGTCATCGACTCGGGCGCGGATACCGACGAATATGTATCCTTTGTCGCCACCGACAATTACGGTGGCGGGGCGCTCGCCGCACGGTGCCTAGCCATGCTACTGAACAAAAAGGGGGACGTGGCAGTGATCGCTGTGCTGCCTGGAGCCGCCTCAACTCTAGCTCGCGAGCAGGGATTCAAAGACACGATCGAGAAAGAATTTCCCGACATCAAGATCGCGGCCTTGCAATATGGCATGTCGGACCGGGCTCGGTCGCTGGGCGTTACCGAAGACATTTTGGCTGGACACCCCACGCTGTCCGGCATCTTCGCCTCCAACGAATCGAGTGCCATCGGGGCTGACCAAGCGATCAAGGCCCGAGGTCTCAGCGGCAAGGTCAGGCTTGTGGGCTTCGACAGTTCGCCCAGCTTGATCGATGACCTGCGGGGCGGGACGATTGATGCCCTGGTCTTGCAAGACCCGTTTCAGATTGGCTATCAAGGCCTCAAAGCGCTGGTTGATTTTCGGGCTGGCCGTGCGCCTTCGAAACGCCTCGATTTGCCGCCACTATTGGTGACGCGCGAGAATCTGGAAGACTCCAAGATACAGAGACTTATCAGCCCGGATATCGACCGTTACTTGAAGCGCTAACCACAAAGCCGAGAGGGGGAAATGGGGCAGTCGTTCAGTGATCAAGCCCACTTACCCATTTCCCCATTTTCGCCTTTCATTGCGGCACCGCAAAAAATCGCAGGGGAGCACATGCCCGCAGCACAGCCTAACCTTAGCGTCCCGGCTCCCGCCCCACTCGTGGTAATGCGCCAGATCGAGAAGTCCTACGGCGGGGTGCGCATCTTGAAAGGGGCTCATCTGAACGTAGGCGTAGGGGAAATTCACGGGCTGGTGGGGGAGAACGGCGCCGGCAAATCGACCATTGTTAAAATCCTCGCAGGCGAGGTGGTGCGCGAGGCCGGGGAAATCCAGTGGCTGGAACAGTTTGTGCCCCTCGAGTCTCGTGCTGAGGCGGAGCGGCTGGGCATCACGATGATTCACCAGGAGCTCAATCTGGCTCCGCACCTCACCGTTGCCCAGAACCTTTTCCTTGGTCATGAGCCTCGGCGCGGCGGATGGATCGACCGATCTCGAGAGGTGTCAGAGGCGAGGCGGCATCTCGAACGACTGGAGTTCGACCTTGATCCCCAAACGCCAGTACGCCGGTTAGGGCCAGCGCAGCGACAGTTGGTAGAGATCGCTCGCGCCGTGGTGCGCACGGCGCGCCTGGTCATTATGGATGAGCCCACGTCTTCGCTGTCCGCCAAAGAAGTCGGCGAACTGTTCAGGGTGGTTCAGCAGCTCAAGGCTGAAGGTACCAGCGTCATATTCGTCAGCCACCGTCTGGAGGAACTCGCTGAGATCGTGGAGCGAGTGAGTGTATTGCGCGACGGCGAGAGCGTTCATGAAGGTCCGATGCCCCGGCAAGACTTTGGCGGGCTGATCCGCGCCATGGTGGGCCGCGAACTGAAGGACTTCTACCCGGCCCGCGTCGCGCGGCTGGGGGAAATTGCCCTGCAAGTCGAACACCTGGGCCGCGGAACCGAGTTCCAAGACATCACCTTTGCGGTTCGCCATGGGGAGATCGTCGGCATGGCCGGTCTCATTGGCGCTGGGCGTACGGAGGTGGTCGAAGCTATCTTCGGCGCCAGGACGGCGGACCGCGGCCGGACTCTGATCGACGGTAAGGAAACCCACATCCGCTCGCCACGGGATGCTATTTCCGCCGGCCTCGCTCTTCTCACTGAAGACCGCAAACGAACCGGATTGGCACTGAACCTCTCTGTAGCCCAGAACGTAACTCTGGCCAATCTCACAGCACTAATGCGACGCGGGAGTCTCGACCTCGGCGAGGAAGAGAAAGTGGCGCAAGGGTATATCGATCGTCTGCGGATTCGGGCGCGATCTTTGAACCAGAAGGTCAGCCGTCTGAGCGGAGGCAACCAGCAGAAGGTAGTGCTGAGTAAATGGCTCTACCGCCGAGCACGCATCTTCCTTGTCGACGAACCTACGCGCGGTGTTGACGTAGGCGCCAAGACCGAAATATACCGCCAATTGAACGGACTAGCCGAGTCGGGCGCCGCCATTCTGATGATTTCTTCCGACCTACCTGAGATCCTCGGACTAACGGACCGAGTCCTCGTTATGCGCGGCGGACGCCTTGTCAAGGAGCTGGTTACGGCCCGGACTTCTCAGGAAGAGATCATGCGATACGCTACCCTGGGAGAGTATGGACAACAACCTCGCTGAGACTCCGCTGACGGCCGTGGCGGGCGTGAGTGAGCCTTCGTCAACCCGTGACTGGCTCGAGCGTGTCCTGCCTTTTGCAAGCGTTGCGGGTTTATTTCTTCTCCTCTCGATCTTTGCGCCCTACTTTCTGACCGTTCAGAACCTCTCCAGCGTTTGCCGCCAAACCGCAGTGATCAACATCATCGCTCTGGGCATGACATTGATTATGATCTCGGGTGGTATCGACCTCTCCGTGGGGTCGGTAATGGGCTTCGCGGGAATCTGTGGGACGCTGCTGCTGCAAGCGGGCTTTCCTCTGATCCCTTCGATCGCCGGAGCCATGATCGCGGGAGCGGCTTGGGGGCTTGTGAACTCCGGACTTATAACACTGTTGAAGGTGAGCCCATTCATTGCGACGCTAGGCACAATGGGGGCGGCGCGAGGCCTCACCCTGGTCATCACCAACGGCATGCCGGTGGTAAAGCTGCCGGACTCCTTTGGCTACCTTGGAGACGGCTCGATGGCCGGGATCATCCCCGTGCCCTTGGTCGTCTTAGTGGTCCTGGCGCTCCTGACCGGTTTCATCCTAAAATACACACGCCTAGGCCGGTACGCCTACGCTATCGGAAGCAACGTTGAAGCAGCGCGCTATGCCGGCGTGCCCATCAGGCGTTACCTGGTGGCGATCTACACCTTTGGCGGAGCCATGACCGGACTGGCAGGCATGATCGAAGGCTCACGGCTGATGACGGGCCAGCCGACCGCGGGCCAGGGTTACGAGCTGTCAGTAATCGCGGCGGTGGTGATTGGCGGCGCCAGCCTCTCGGGCGGCGAAGGAACCGTAGCCGGCTCGATTGCCGGTGCGTTCCTGATTGGCCTGATTTCCAACGGCAGCAACCTGCTGGGGGTGTCGCCCTTCTGGCAGCAAGTGGTCACGGGCGCGGTCATCGTCTTGGCCGTGGCGGTTGACGAGCTTCGCAAGCGTCGGCGCGGTGCGTAGTTTGGAGTGCGGCAGCGTGCTGCCGCTTTCCTCCGGCCAGCCTGCTGGCCGCACGGCGGTGCGCTGCGGCGCGGAAGACCCCATGCGAGCAAGCCCGCTCCCTCAAAGCGGCAGCAAGCTGCCGCACTCCAAAGCGTTCCGCGCTTTTGTGCTGAGGGGGGGTAGCAGGAGCACCTCGATGAAATTGACAAAGCTTGAAGATGTCGCAATTGTCATCCGCCCCGACAGGGACAACCTGGCCGTGGTGACCGTCGATTCCCTGGAAAAGGAAACACATCTCAGTTGGAACGGCGAGCGCATCACGCTTTCCGGGCGCGTTTTGCGCGGCCAGAGCTTCGCTGTGAGGAAGATCGGCAAGGGAAAAGCCTACGTGACGCTGGGCGACCCCATCGGCCTCGCTTCACGGGCTGTAGCGCCGGGCGATCCTGTAACCGAAGGCAACCTGGAAGACCGGCTACCCCGCTTGGACGTCCACTACCGTGACAACCCGACACCCAACCAACTCGACCCAACCCTGTCCCGGCTAACGTTCGACGGCTACTGCCGCCCGGATGGCTCGGTAGGCACGCGCAACTACGTAGGGGTTGTCACGTCGGGCATGTGCTCTTCTACTGAAGCCCATGAGATCGCTGGCCGCGCCATGCGCGAGATCTTCTCGCGCCGACGATTCCCCAACGTCGACGGTGTGGTGCCCGTCTCCCACGAATCGGGGTGTGGCATGCCGGACGGGCGGGCGGTTGAACTGCTGAACTTGTTGCTCGCCGACAGCCTTCGCCACCCCAATCTCGGCGCCGCGATCTACATCGATCTGGGCTGCGGGAAGACCTGCGTGGAGTGTTCGGCGCCCATCTTCCGGAACGCTGTCCCCCACTACAACCAACGCGTGGTGAACCTCGTTATCCAGCTTTCCGGTGGCAGTCGTTCGACCGTGGAGCGTGGCCTGGAGCTGGTGGAGAAACAACTCCAGTTCGCCAACCAGTTCACTCGCGAACCCCTTCCCATTTCAAGACTGACGGTCGGAACCAAGTGTGGCGGATCGGATCGCTGGTCCGGAGTTACGGCCAACCCGGCCGTGGGCGTGGCCGCCGACCTCTTCGTTAAGGCAGGGGCTGCCGTTTTCCTGCCCGAGATTCCTGAACTGCAGGGGGCGGCGATGGTCGACCTTGCGCAGCGCGCCCGCACACGCAGCATCGGGCGCAAGCTGATGCAGGCGCTGAAACGTTATGAAAGGTACGTCAGGATGTTCGGCGACGACTTCCGCGACAACCCGTCGCCAGGCAACATCAAGGGCGGTCTGTACAACGTCTACCTTAAGTCGAGCGGAGTGAAGGCCAAGGGGGGCACTTCGATTGTCGAGGACTTGATCGAGTATGGCGAATGGCTGGGAGAGCGGCGCGGGCTCTACGTGCTCTACACACCCGGTTACGACCAGATTTCAACCCCGGCGCTTTTCCTAAGCGGCGCGCAAGTGGCTTTGTTTACCACCGGCCGCGGCACCGGAATAGGCTGTGCGCTCGGGCCGGTCATCAAAGTTGGTTCCAACTCACAACTCGCGCGCATGAACGGCGACATCGATATCGACGCGGGAACGATACTCGAAAAAAAGCAGACGATCGAAGAAATGGGCTGCCAGATCTTCCAGGAGACGCTCGACGTTGCCTCCGGGCGCAAGCTGACCCGCGCCGAGCAGGCCGGTTATCACACTGAGTTCAAGATCTGGGAGTCCCTGTGGCCAGCTCTTTGACGATTTTGGATTTTGGGGGAGAGGGTAGCGATCCCGCGTCGCGGGACAGCCGGGCGAGGAGGTCGGAAGCTGTGCTATCATAAAATCGTGAAGGACGCGATATCGCTGATAGCGTTTGCCGCTTTTGTGATCTTCTATTTTTTCATCCTGCCCCGGATTCCAGGCGCCTCCCGCTTCACCTGAGCTTCACGACCACGTTCCCGGTCGGGAAAAGAAATGCACAGCCGCCAGCGTACCGGAGCCTCGAGTTAGAGACCATCATGCCTATTTTCGAATACGCTTGCCAAAAATGCGGACAGATCTTCGAGAAGCTCGTCCTGGGACGCAGCCAGCAACCGCCCGTCTGTCCCCGCTGTGGCGCCGACCGCATTGAGCAGCAATTCTCCACCTTTAGCACCAGCGCTTCAGGTGCGAGGTCTGCCCCTGTCTGCGCGCCCAGCGGCGGCGGTTGACGACTCTAGTCCGGGGCCGTCGGCCCCGTGTGATTTTGGATTTTCGATTTTGGATTTTAGTTG
>DATJKY010000637.1:0-6703 GCA_035490955.1 Terriglobia bacterium
CTTCAGCAAGCCATAGAAAAGGTTCTCCGGCCGGGGGGGACACCCCACCACGTACACGTCGACCGGCACAACTTTGTCCACGCCCTGCAGGACGGCGTAGGTGTTAAACGGCCCTCCTACGCTTGAACACGCTCCCATGGAAATGCACCATTTCGGCTCCGGCATCTGTTCCCAGATACGTTTCACGACCGGAGCCATCTTTAGCGTCACTGTGCCGGCAACAATCATCAGGTCCGACTGGCGTGGGCTAGGCCGAAAGACCTCAGCGCCGAAACGCGCCATGTCGAAGCGCGAAGTGGTGGAGGCAATCATCTCGATGGCACAACAGGCCAGTCCGAACGTCAGCGGCCACAGAGCTGATTTCCGCGCCCAATTAAAGACGTAGTCCACCGTGCTGATAATGAAGTTCTTCTCGAATTTGTTTTCGATGTAGCCCATGGAAAATCCTATTATACTTCCTCGCTGCAAAAGTCGCCGTGGATTTTTGCACCTTCCTTACGGGCCTGGCCTCTCCTGGCGAAGACGAGCTGCCGCTTCAACCTCCCTGGCGGCTTCTAGAGCGCTGGCCTGGGCCTGGACGGCCTGCAAATACGTCGGGTCTACTGCCGCCGCGGCCCGAAATTGCTCAGCCGCTTCCCGATACCTTCTCAATCTCATCAGGCAGGTCCCAAGACAGAAGCGTGCCACGACGTCCTGAGAGTTTGCTCGAACGGCCTGGCCGTAATACTCTGCCGCCTGAGCATAGTCGCGGCGAGGGAAGTAAACTGAACCCAGGGCATTGTAGGCTGAACTGAGGTAGGGCGAGACGCGAGCTGCTTTCCGGAAGTAACTTACAGCCTCCTCGAAGTGAGCCTTCCCCCCGGCGACTTGACCGAGTCCGATAAGGGCCTCGTAGGTGACAGTAGACATCGGCCGACAGGCCGTAGCATTGAGCCGCAAAGCTTTCTCATACTCCTGCTGCGCGCCTTCCGGATCGTGGTTTTGAAAAAAGAACCGCCACGCCAGCACAAGGTGAAGCGAGGCCGAGTCGGGCGACTGCTCGAGGCTATGGCTCGAGAGGCTTTCATTGTCATGCCAGGGTGCGATACTTCGAATACCTTGAGCGGTCCAGAGAGACAAAGTCACAAGCAAGACGGAAGCTGGAAGAAGTGCGCGCACGCGCCGTCGGACACGGAAGCGTTGGGGCAGCCATTGCATCAGGACAAAAGCAATCGCCAGGCAGAGACCGACCGACGGGAGGTAAGAGTACCTGTCAGCCACCAGTGGAAGGCTAAGCTGACGGATATCCAGGCAGGGGATCAGAGTGATACCCCACCAGGCAAGGAGAAAACCAGGCCGCCTGCGTGTCCATACCGCCGCGATGAGCGCTGCCAGGCTAAGCCATGGCCAGGGAGAGCGCAGGCTGGATCCCAAATCGAAGGTCCGAAACGCGCTCAGGTGCAGCGGCCAGAAGAAGTTTCGCACGTGTTCCCCTAGCAGGCCCGCAGCCGCTTCCAACACGGGCGCGGAAGGTTTCCAAAGCTTGGGCGTGCTGCTCACGTAGCCCAGTGCCAGTCGCCGGATGAGCAAGTAGACTGCGAGGGCCACGCCGTAAGGAAGCCAGGAGACAACCTTATCTCGCCATTCGTTCCGGGACGTCTCTCGTTCGAAGGCGTGCTCTCCCCGGCGCATGAGAGGGGCCGAGAGGAAGAACCAGTACGCGATCAGCAGCAAAGGGAGGCTCGCCGCCATTTCTTTGAAAAGAAGCGCCAGGAAAAACAGCGCGGAAGCCGCGCAGTGGCGCGTGTAGCTTCCTTTGCCTCCTTCGTCGGCGCGAAGGAATATCAGGAAGGCAAGCAAATAGAGAAACCCTGAACCGAGCTCGGGAAGCGCTGATATCCAGGCGACAGCTTCGACGTGCAAAGGGTGTGTACACCACAGCAATGCGCTGACGACCGCAGCGACCTCGTGGCGCAACAGCCTTCGCCCAACCTGATAGACCAGTATCACAGTGGCCGCATAGAGAAGCACATTCAAGAGGTGAAAGAGGCCGGGATTCGGCCCCCCCAGACGGTAGAGGAGCGAGTGAGAGAAGATGTGTAACGGTCGATAAAAGTTGGCGGGGAACGACGCTCCCTGGAAGGCCCACACCGAGCCCGTGAAAGCCTGCCAAGCGAGGTGGTGATTCAGGACAAAGGGATTTTCAAGTATTTGGGGGATGTCGTCGTAGACAAACCCGCCTCGCAACGACGCCGCGTAGTTGGCGACTGCGATCAGAGCCAAGGTTGCGGCGGTAAGGTAAGGATAACGCAGCAACCTCTGGTTCCAACGTTCGACCCAGGTCACCCCTATGCTCAGACCTTCATCTGGCGGAGGCCAATCCTGTTCTCGGTCACGGCCGCGCGTGGCGCACCTCTCTCGTCTAAGTTCCTCATCTCATAGGATTATATCGACCGGGGGAAGGGAAGTGCTTAAATGGCGGCTTCGCCGCCCTGCTGTGGCGGAAAGCCTCCGGCTTCCCGGGAAGCAGCGAACCTAAATACTTAATTGTCTTCTCTTTTTTGGCCGCCGCACCGGAAGGCTGAGAGGTGTGAAAAAATCGGCGACGCCGTTCGTAGAGCCCGCCTTGAGGCGGGCAACTCTTTGAAACCAAACTGCCGGGCTAACGCCCGCCGCCCCGAAAACCGGTCCACCGCGATTTTTTCACACCTCTCAGCCTTCCGGCAGCGGATAAACAACAGCAAAATCGCCGAGGGGATGTACCTCCTCGGCTCGACAGTTAGGCCAGCAACTTCTGCACCACGTTACCATGCACATCGGTCAGGCGGAAGTAGCGGCCTTGGAACTTGTAGGTTAGCCGGGTGTGGTCGATCCCCAGGCAGTGCAGAATGGTGGCCTGCAGGTCGTAAACGTCGACGGGATCCTTGGTGATGTTATAGCAATAGTCGTCCGTATCGCCTAAGGTAATGCCCCTTTTCATTCCACCTCCTGCCACCCAAATGGTGAAACAGCGCGGGTGGTGGTCCCGCCCATAGTTGGTTTCGGTCAACTTACCCTGGCAGTAGACAGTTCGGCCGAACTCCCCGCCCCAGATCACCAGCGTCTCATCCAGCAGACCGCGCTGCTTCAGGTCCTGGACCAGCGCCGCCGAGGGTTGGTCCACACCCTTGCACTGAAGTGAAATGTCGCGCGGGAGGTCGTTATGTTGGTCCCAGCCGCGGTGATAGAGCTGGATGAAGCGCACCCCGCGCTCGGCCAGGCGGCGCGCGAGCAGACAATTGGCGGCGTAGGTTCCCGGCTTGCGCGAGTCGGGCCCGTACATGTCGAAGACGGATTCCGGCTCTTGGGAAAGATCCATCAGCGCCGGCACCGAAGTCTGCATGCGATACGCCATCTCGTACTGAGCGATGCGGGTAGTGATTTCGGGATCGCCGAATGCCGCTTCATGGATGTGGTTGAGCTGGGCCAAGCTGTCGAGCATGCGACGCCGCGTGCCGCGGTCGATGCCCGGAGGGTCAGCAAGATAAAGGACCGGATCATTTCCGGCGCGAAAGCGCACCCCCTGATAGCGGGAGGGCAGGAAGCCCGAGCCCCAAAGGCGAGAAAACAGCGGCTGATCCGGATTAAGCGCCTGGGCCTGAGAGATGAGCACCACAAAGGCCGGCAGGTTCTGGTTCTCGCTACCCAGCCCGTAGCTAACCCACGCCCCCATGCTGGGGCGGCCCGGTTGCTGGAAGCCGGTCTGGATGAAAGTGATGGCCGGGTCGTGGTTGATGGCATCGGTGTTCATCGACTTGATGAAGGCGATGTCGTCCACGATCTTGGCTGTGTAGGGGAGCAGTTCGCTGATCCAGGTTGCGGACTGGCCGTGCTGGCTGAATTTGAAGATTGACGGCGCCACCGGTAGCGATGACTGACCGGAAGTCATGCCGGTAATGCGCTGGCCCATGCGAACCGACGCGGGCAGTTCCGTGCCCTGGAGCTTCTCCAGTTGAGGTTTGTAATCAAAGAGCTCGATTTGCGATGGCGCCCCCGATTGGTGCAGGAAGATCACACACTTCGCCTTGGGAGCGAAGTGTGGTAGACCTACGAGGCCGCCAGTCTTGGGATCGATTCCTTCGTTCGCGGCGAATCCCTCCGGAGCCAGCAGGGACGCTAGCGCCGCAACACCAATACCTTTCGCGGTGCGACCGAAGAGCTGCCGCCGCGTCGTCATCAGCTTCCATTCTTTGTCGAGGTCCATTTCGTCCTCCCTCAAGACCAGTGGTTAGCGGCTAGTTGCTAGTGGCTAGCTACTAGCCAATAATCGCTAACGACTGGTCTCTGAGCTTGCCGGTCATGAAGCTCCTCACGACTCGGCATCTTGCCGCCGCCAAGGCGGAAGCCAGAAGCCAGACGAGCGAGGGCTCTAACCCTGGCTTGCTGGTACTCCTCCTCGTCGTTGACGAACTTCTCAAGCTCGGCCGCAAGAAGACCGCTGATGCTGGTCCCCCGTTGTGCTGCCAGCGCCCGCGCCTTCTTCAGCAGATGTCGGTCGTTCGCGAGAGCCATGTTCTGTCTCTTCGGTTTCATGCCTTCGCCTGTCGTTTCAGCCGCAACACGCGCAAGTCAGGCGACGCTTTCCTTAGCGGCCCGCTCAAGGAGTTCGTTGATCAACGTCTGATAGGGCTTCGATTGTTTCGCGGCCAAGCGGCGGAGCCGCGCGAGCAACCCCGGCGCGATACGAATCGCGATGAGCCGCTTTGCACCGCCGCTCTTTGGCCGGCCCACACGCAGCGCCCGCGTCAGTTCGCGGTCGGTCGATTCGGGGATATCGGAGAAATCGATTCGGCTATCCGGCATATGCCTCGCGCTCTTTGCGGCTCGCCCTGGCGAGTACGCACGAGTTGTCGCTTCAGGCCAGAAACGGATTACGAACCTTCACTCCCGCGATCGTCTGTCCGTGGGCCATGTCTTCGCTCAACAATTCCGCGACTCCATCCTGTTCCGCTGCCGCCAGAATCATGCCGTTCCAAAAAGAAGTTTGCCATGCCTCGCTGATCTCTGATGCTCGAATGACGGTCCCAGGCGTGATTGTAGACTTCACCCAGGACGCGTAGGTTCGTACTACCTCGCGGGCTGCGCTCCGGGCCCTACGCTGCTTAATCTTCTGCGTGATGTTGGCAACAAACTCTTGCAGGACCTGCGTGCTGAGGCGGCCCCCACCGCTATCCCACAGCTCCGCCAGGCAATGCAACGCTCGCTCACGCTTCCAAGCGCCGTCCTGATCATGGGCATAAACAAGAACGTTTGTATCAACGAAGATTCTGTCGGTCATGAAGAACCTCACGATTGCCGATGCCCTTGCCTCCCAGGCGGAAAGGTGGCGAAGCCAGCAGCGCTAATGCCTTCGCCTTGGCTTGTTTATACTCCTCATCATTCTGCACAAGCTTCTGTAATTCTGCCGCGAGCAGGCCGCTGACGCTGGTGCCTCGTTGGGCTGCCAGTGCTCGAGCCTCCTTCAGCAGCTTGCGGTCGATCGCGAGGGTGATGTTCTGTTTCATGCAATCCTCAATTGTCCACTCTACACGTAAAATACGTGAAAGGCAACACCGTCCCCTCACCGTGTAGTGATATCAGCGAAACAGCAGTCTCAGTTCGCCGTCGGCAACTTGCTTCCAATCGTGGCTCTTCATTCTTTCGTAATCGTTTCATCCAGGTTCAGGATCGTGCTCGCCACCGTGGTCCAGGCGGCGACTTCGCTCACATCCCACTTCGAGTTGTAAGGTGATTCGCCCACTTTGAGCAGTTGCGCCGCGGCGTTTTTGTCGCGCCGGTAATGAGTCGATTCCTGCTGCTCAAGCTGCCGCAGAACCTGCACCTCCCGACGTTCTGGGTTGCGCGCCGTCGCCAGGCGGAAAGCGTAGCTGATGCGCTTGTCGGGATCACGCCCCGCTTCGTTCAGGGTGCGCTCGGCGAGGGCGCGCGCCGCCTCAACGTACGTGGGATCATTCATCAATTCCAAGGCCTGGAGCGGACTATTCGTCATTAAGCGCCGTGCCGTGCACTTTTCGCGGTCGGGAGCATCGAACGTGCTGAGAGACGGAGGAGGCACCGTCCGCTTCCAGATCGTGTACATACTGCGCCGATAAAGGTCTTTACCGGTGCCCGGGGTGTAGGTCTGTCCGGAGAACCCCTCGCCGAACGCCATCTCCTCCCAGAGTCCTTTGGGTTGGTACGGGTAGACGCTGGGACCGCCGATTTGGTCGTTCAGCAGACCGCTCGCGGCCAGCGCATTATCGCGGACTTCCTCCGCCGGCAAGCGGAAGCGCGGCCCCCGAGCCAGCAGCCGATTCTCCGGATCCTTGTCCAGCAACTCGGGCGTTGCGCGTGACGATTGCCGGTATGTGGCCGAGGTCACAATCAGACGCTGCATGGCCTTGACGTCCCAACCGGTGCGGATGAATTCCGTCGCGAGCCAATCGAGCAATTCGGGATGGCTCGGAGGTTCGCCCTGCGAGCCGAAATCCTCCGACGTTTTCACGATGCCGACGCCGAAGTAGCTTTGCCAGTAGCGGTTCACGGCCACGCGCGCCGTCAGCGGATTATCGGGATCCACCAGCCATTTCGCCAGGGTCAGGCGGTTCGGCGGCGCTCCGGCGGCGAGCGGCGGCAGAAAGGCCGGAGTGCCGGGCGTCACTTTTTCTCCCGGATTGTCATACTGCCCTCGACCCAGCACGAACGT
>DATJKY010000638.1:0-5461 GCA_035490955.1 Terriglobia bacterium
CCAAATCTATGACTTTCATGATCGATAAGAACACGACTATCGAGGGCAAACTCAAAGTCAACGCTAACGCCGAGGTCACCTATCGCGAGGACAACGGCAAAAACATCGCGATCAGTGTCCACGTTACCGCGTAATCGCGATTCTTCTAGCTATTTGCCAAGATGGGATAGACACGACCAGCCTCAGTCTATCCCTCAGGCAAGCGAACCACCGCTCCGAATTCAACGGGGGCCGGTGCCCTCGCATCCCTGTCTCCACCCAGAAGTTGGTTAGGAATAGGATCGCTTAACCCGGCGTTGTGGGTTGCTATCCCGACGTGTCCGGCGTGTCCGGGGACAGGCTTGTTGCCCGCCGTGTTTGTAACTAGAATGGAAAATGTGCTCCACCTGCGTCTCCGCGTAACTCCTTTTTCAAACTTTCAACCCGCAAGATGCGATATGCGACTTCCGCGGCGCTGAATTCCGTCCACAGCGTCGAGCGCGGCTAAGAGCTAGCGAGGTGCCTGAACGAACTTCACGTTGGGCAGAGGTAAGCCTTCGCGAGACTGCTGAGTCGTTGGAGATGATGGTAGGGCCGGTGGAGATCGAAAGGACGAGCTAATCGCTCAAGGCCTGCGCCCTCTAAGCATTGCAGCTACCTACGTCTGGCCAATCGCAACACAAGCGTCGTTGGATATTGTACCCTCGCTCACCGGTTGCTTTCAGTGCTACAAAGGTCATAATGAAGTGGGGAGGCCAACCCCTTAGTCCATGGAATGTCCCGTCTGTGCAACGCAAAATCCGGAAGCGGCTTCCGAGTGTGGAAAATGCCATACGCCTCTCCCTCCCCACGAATCCCTTGAAACGCTGAACGATGCAGAAACTCGCGAGGATTGGACCATCGCCCCACAGCCCGCCTCTTCCGCTCAATCATCTGTGCCACCCTCCGATGAATTGGCGCCGGGTACCCTGTTAGCGGGACGCTATGAAATCCTCCAGTTGCTTGGGCACGGCGGCATGGGTTCGGTCTATAAGGCACGCGACAAAGAACTGGATCGGCTTGTCGCCCTCAAATTGATCAGGCCCGAACTCGCGCGCAATCCACAAATGTTGCTACGGTTCAAGCAAGAACTCATTCTTGCGCGCCAAGTCACTCACAAGAACGTAATTCGCATCTTCGACCTCGGCCAATCCGACGGAATCAAGTTCATCACCATGGACTTCGTCGAGGGAAAGGATCTCCGCGCTCTCCTTCAAGAAAGGGGCAGGTTTCCTCCGAACGAAGCAGCGCGAATCATGCTGCAAATTTGCCGCGCTCTCGAGGCGGCGCACGCCGAGCACGTAATCCACCGCGATTTAAAGCCGCAAAACATCATGCTGGACCAACGTGGCCGTGTCTTTGTGATGGATTTTGGCATTGCTCGTTCTGCTCATCTCCCCGGAATGACTCAGACGGGCGCCTTGGTCGGCACACCCGAGTACATGTCCCCAGAGCAAGCGCGTGGAGAGAAGCTTGATGAGCGCTCCGATATTTTTTCTCTGGGTGTCATTTTCTACGAGATTCTGACAGGAAAATCGCCATACCCTTCGGACGCGCCTCTTGCGACGCTTTGGAAGCGAATGCAGGAACGCGTAACGCCCCCTTCGCAGCTTGAGCCCACTATGCCTTCCGAACTGAACGACATCGTACTGAAGGCTCTGGAAATCGAGCCGGAGAATCGCTTTGCCCGCGCTCGCGAGATGGCACATCAGTTGGAAATCTGGCTGGGTCCGTCTGCGGAAAGCTCCACGATCTTTTTGCACGCACCGCGAAAGCACTATTGGAAGTGGGCGTCCGTGGCCCTCGCCGTATTGCTCGTGGGTTCGCTAGTTGCACTTCGATTCAAGGGGCCGGCCAAGCCTGCGCCCGTCCACCCACCAGTCAGCGTTCTTGTGGCGGATTTTACGAACCATACCGGCGATCCCCTCTTCGACGATACCTTGGAACCGATGTTTAACTATGCTTTGGAAGGAGCAAGTTTCATCAACGCTTACAATCGCGGAAATGCGCGCAGGCTTGCGGGGCAGCTTCCCAACCCCACCGACAAGCTGGACGAGCAATCCGCGCGCCTCGTTGCTGTGGGCCAAGGCCTGGGCGCAGTGGTGACGGGATCCCTTAGCCGCCGCAGCGACGGTTACAAGTTGTCCGTGGAGGCGTTGGACGCCAGAACCGGCAACTCCATCGCATCTGCCGAAGTGAGCGCGTCCAATAAAGACGAACTGCTGCTGGATGTACCGAAGCTCGCTGCTCCGATCCGCAAGGCGTTGGGCGACACCACACCGGTATCGGTGCAACTCACTGCGGCGGCAGGAGCTTTCCAAGCCGCATCCCTCGAAGCCGCCCATCAGTACGGCGTCGCGATGGAACAGCAATTTGCTGGAAAGATGCCCGATGCGCTGCAGTCATTTTCCCGCGCATCCGAACTGGACCCAAACTTTGCTCGCGCCTACGCCGGCATGGCCGCCGTATCAGGAAACATGGGCAAGCCGCAGGATGCCGAGAAGTACGTCAAGCTCGCCATGGAACACGTCGACCGCATGACTGAGCGCGAGCGCTACCGCATCCGCGGCTTGTATTACCTCAGGACCGAGAACTGGCAAAGATGCGTTGAGGAATACAGCGACCTGGTGAAGCAGTATCCGGCCGACAATTCCGGCCACAACAATCTCTCGATTTGCTACAAGGGCTTGCATAACACGCCTAAAGCTATTGAGGAGCTGAAGCAGGCGCTCGAGATCTTGCCCAATAATCAGCCCGCCCGAGTGAATCTGGCTTTGTATTTGTCGTATGCCGGGGATTTCGCGGGGGCTGAGCGGGAGGCGCGTGCCGCATTGCAATCCAACCCTTCTTATGAGACCGCCTACGTTGGGTTGGCGTACGCCCAGTTCGGACAGAACCAGCTAGACGAAGCAATCAAGACCTATCAGCAGCTCGAGAAAGTCAGCAACTTAGGACAGTCCTTGGCGGCTCCGGGGCTGGCCGACATTGCTCTGTACGAAGGGCGTTTTGCAGACGCAGCCCGGATCCTTGAGCAGGGTGCCGCTGCGGACATAAAAGCCGGAAGGCCTGATTCTGCCGCGGCCGATTTTGGGGTGCTTGGCCATGCACAGCTCATGCGAAAACAGAAGGCAGCCGCGCTCGCAGCATTGAAAGATGCATTGGCCAACGGCAATTCGGACTCGCTCCGTTTTCTCGCGGCACGCGCCTACGTTGCCGCCGGCGAAACTTCTCAGGCGCGCAAACTTGCTGCCGATCTTGCTGCCGAACCACAGCCCGAACCTCAAGTCTACGCCAAATTGATCGAAGGCGAGGCCCTGCTACAAGGAGGCGCGGCGCGCCAGGCCATCCAATTGTTCGCCCAGGCTAACAATCAGCTTGACAACTGGATCGGGCACTTCGATCTTGGTAAAGCCTATTTGCAAACCGATTCGTTTGTGGAAGCCAGCTCCGAATTTGACCGCTGTATCCAACGCCGCGGTGAAACCTTCGATTTATTCGGTTACGTCTCGACCTACTCCTATTTCCCCGAGGTCTACTATTACCAAGGGCGCGTGCTGGAAGGGCTGGGAAGTCCCGGCGCTGCGAACTCCTATTGGAAATTCGTCTCCACCCAGAACAAAGGCGACGGCAGTGCGCTGTTCCAGGACGCCCAGGAACGCCTCGCTGAGCTGAACGCCCGATAGGCTGGAGTGCATCAGCAATTCCACTGATTCCCTGCGCCGTGCCGCAGCTGGCCTCAACTGTTTTGCTGTTTGCCCAAGCACAGGGGCGGCCCCGATTGATGGCCCAACGCCTTCCAGACGCTCCTCAGAACTTTATTATCACGACGATGGGATCAGACGCGCCGCTCTGAGCCCCCTGCTTGTTCTTGTCCGTCACGAAGTACGTGTAAGTGACGCCGTTCTTGACATTGGGGTCGACCGTGAATGTCTGCGGCGGGGTTCCAGTGATGGTCCCGTTCGGCGGCGGAATTATGCTGAATAGTTTAGGGTTCGCCTCGACGGCTGCAAGGACGGCGCTGCGCGTGGGGAAGGAGCCCACGGCCCGCCAGACCTCATACCTGCGGGTCTGGCCGAAGCTGGGCGCCGTCCATGTTAGCGGGACGCTCTTGGCATTTTCTAGAAAAGTGTTCGGCGCTGGCTGACCGATGCACCCTGGAAAGCCAGTTTGCGAGATTGAGCAAGTCAAGTTGGTTGGCGCATCCGCGCTGGAGTTGGCCGTGTCCTCGTCTTGCTCAATGCCTCCGCCAACTGCCTGAGCCAAGGTGCCTCCGCCAATCGCCTGCGACTGGGCGCCCCCGCCGATCGCCTGAGCGTTGGCACCGCCCCCGATCGCTTGAAGCGGGACTCCTCCACCAATCGCCTGAGAGGTGGTTCCTCCGCCAATCGCCTGTGGATTGGCTCCCGCGCCTGTGCCACCCGAGAATCCCAACGCATTCTCTCGGGCGCCTATTTGAAGCAGGTCAACGTTGTTCCAGTCATTGAACCCCTGGAACGGAGCATCAGGCAAATTCGAGGTACTCCCGTTGAAGTTCACATCCTGCCAGGCGATCGGCGGCTCAATCGCGGGTGGCACAACGAGATCGTTGTTCCAGTCAATCGGAGCGGAGAAGGTGTTGCCGTCAACACGCACAGCAGTTTCGTTCGGCCCTTTGGGTGTCCCATCGCAATGAAGAGTGGCGAAATGCCCAACTTGAGCGTCCAGCGCATTGGGCGGCGCATACCATCGGGTAAAATGCAGGGCCGCTCTTCCCATCGAATCGGTGCCGATCCCCGTTTTTTCGTTTAGATTCGTTTCATCTAAGGGCGAAAAAACCTGACTGGAATAATCAATTCCTCCGTCAGGGAATCCACGGACCTGGAACAGGTAACTCATCACACTGAGGAAATTAGATTTGCAGTTAAGTCCGTAGGTGGGCACGGCTGGGTTGTGGGGATCGATATAGTAGGTGCCGCCATGCGTCAGTGTCAGCGTGTGCCCCAGCTCGTGCATTAGCGTGCCGGCCTGCTGCAGGACCGTGCCCAAATGGTTGTTGCAATATGTCGGATTCATTGCTGTCAGTGGCTGCGACGGATCTGCCTGGCAGTTGGGAGGGTCGTCCGCTCCCCACAACCCAAAGGTTACCTCGGAGTCGCCGCCGCCGAGGTCCGAATGCCCAGAACTGCTTGTCGGGCCTAAATACATGACCGCGAGTCGTGGCTCGTTGCTGAAATTGTATGTGCCACTTGCCACGCCGGACGTCGCGATGGTGAAGGTGGTCGTAGTGACGTTATTCGCGTCGATGCTCGAACTGAGATTCGTGAAATGATACGTCCCGTTGAGAGACGGCTGACCGAGAGCACCTGCGACGGTTACACGATCGACGTTCGAATCGCTGCTGCACGCGGGAATACCGGGATTCGGGCAGTCTCCGGGCTTAGACAGCCCAGCAGGAGATTCGATA
>DATJKY010000639.1:0-5142 GCA_035490955.1 Terriglobia bacterium
CGCCGGAAATGTGGCCGCCGGCGAAGATCATGATCATCAGCGCCGAGCCGATGGCTAAGGGCGCAATCACACCCTGCGCGCCTGGTATCACGGTGCACCCGACGGTCAAAACCAGAAAGAACGTTCCGATCAGCTCCATAATGTACTTGTTCATCGTTTCTCTCCTTTTCGTAAGGTCGGTTACGATGGTGTACCTGGTTTCAAGCCCAGGTTGGTGTTTGGGCGCAACCTAACTCTACTCTGTTTCTATCGCCGCTCGGTTCACTAACTTGAGACCTCCGCCTCCCGCGCCGCTTACCCTTGAGCGTTCGCTGTAAATTTTCGTGAGACGTTTACAAGGCCCTTCCGAAAGTAATACTCAAACCGGTAGTCAGAACTCCGTCTGACGTCTTAGTCCCGGGCGGCGGATTACTCAAATAGATGTTGGCAAGAGTGATCTGCCAGCTGAGAATCTTGGTCAACCTGGTGTTCAAGCCCATAGTGAAGTTGTACCGAAACTCCCCCGTGTCGGTGAGGTTGGGGAAGAACTGCATACCCTCGTTGAAGGTCACAGCCTTCGAGAAGTTATGTGTTAGGACCTCTCCTAGCAGGAGTTCTCCCGAGGTCTGGTTCGGCGCATTGGTGAAGTACTCCTGGTTCAATCCGGGGCCAACACTGAGATCTAAGGTGGTATTTTCGCTCTTGACGGCGTGCAACCCGAGACCGCCAGCCGGCGCCACCCGCAGTCTCAACTGTTGGAACGGGTTGTGTAGCAGATCGAGCTGCCCGAAAGCGAACCACTTGGCGCTTGCGCCGAGGTTGAAGTCGATCCGCCCACCCCCTCCGATGAGGTTGGCCGTCGTGATGGTGGGATTAGTCTTACTGGTACTTGTGCAGCCCGAGCTGGGCGCACTGCAATTGGCGTTGGAGTAGAGCACCAGGCCGTAGAGCGCGAGCTTATCCTTTGGAGCGTCTCGCACGGCCTTGGCTGAGAGGTTGTAGCTCAAGGTCTCGGTATTGCCGCGGGCGACCGCCAAGCCGGTATTAATGACGCCGCCCCAGAAGTCTCTGAGGCGTGGATGCTCTTTCCTATAGGTCTCCTCCTCGTAGGCCGACTGTTGCTCCTTGGAACGCACCGCTGTCACGGCCTCCTTGGGCACTGCCACCTCGCCGGAGCTGACCGTCTGGACGTCCAATGTGCTGTCCCGGGTAGTGACGTTGCCGGTCAGAACCTTGCCGTCCTTCGAGGTGATGTACAGGGGCTGACTGGAGGTGATCGACTGGATGGCATCCCATTGAATCTTCACCTCGCCTACGAATTTGGAGTCCTTCACCTCACCGACGGATTCGGATTTCAGGGTCAGGGTCTTGCCGTCGGAATCCACGATCGTGCCGCTCAGCTTGTCGCCATTCTTCAGCACAACCTGGTCGGCCAAGAGTTGGGAACTGACAAGCCCAAAGATGAAGGCAAGAGACAACGTCAGCTTCTGCATCCGGGTTTCCTCCTGGTGGTCGTTCGGTCTTGTTGAAACGTCTGGCCTAAAAGCAGCGCAAGGGTTTGAACAGCTTTTGATATGCGGCGCGCGGAGTTGCGCCTCTCGCAGCGCCCCGGATTTGCAATCGCTCGGTAGCACAGACTTTTGCTTTTCAAGTCTGTCGCTTGTCTTGATACATCTGGGAAAAAACAGAGATACTAGTCCGGAAATCGGCCGAAGGCTTTACTCTGCCTGCTGCCACGAGCTATCGGGATTGTATTGACTCATCGCAGGCGCGATCTTTGCGGTGTCGGGGCCCAGATCTTTTTGATAGACAATCCCGTCCTGATTCACCATGAAGGTCATCACTCCGGAATTGCGATACTCCACCGGATACGCCAACACTGCGAACCCGCCGGTCATCTTACCATCGACGACGAAGTCGTTCGCTCCGCCGGGTGCGGCCGGTCCTTGGCTGCTCAGATGCTTGTAAATATATCCGTGGAAAGGTGTGGGTCCGCTTTGCTTCCTCGTATAACCCGCGGCCGCGGCCTCAGCGATCAGCGGCCCGATAAGGCTCTGGGGCTCGCCGGCCGCAGCCTTCCAATACAAACCGTTGTGCTTGCCCGGGTCGCTAACTAGCTTTAGAGCATATTGCTTCACCGACTCGCCGTCGTGGGTTTCGCTCTGGTATTGCTTTTGGGCATCAACTATGGCGTGACATACATCAATCGTGGCCAGCTCGTTCTTGCCGATGCGCCGATAGAGAACTTCCTGCTTACCGACCGGTGTGTCAAAGTACCAGGCGTTACCCTTCTTGAGGAGCGGAATGGGAAACGGCCAGTTTTCTGCGCCCATGTAAACTGTCACTGTGTCATCCGGCTCTCGAACGAGCCGATGCATTTGTTCATACCTCTGAACGACGTTATTCCTGGCGTTCTTGTCAGCCACGTCGTCTCCCGAAGAAAGCAACTCCTTGCCCTCCGGCCCGAAGATCTGGAGTAACGCGTCAGTGTCGCCTGCCTTCGCGGCCGCGATCATGTCTCCGGCTGCGTCACCCGGAGAGGCAAAAGTTTTCTGACCCGTTTGCTGTCCGGCCAAGGAGCCGGCCAGCAGACCGAAGGCTAGGGTGAGAAGGCACGCAAATCCGAGCAACCTGTGAACCTGTTTCACGACAATTGTTTTCCACGTGCTCATGATGCCTCGCATTCTGTCCTCTTCAAAATTCAAAGGTGTGTATCCAATCTCACCAAGCCGCATCCCTGGAAGGGGCATTATCTGCGCCGTTCTCCGCCACCGCGGGTTGCTCCACCGCCGCCAAAACTCGCTTGCCCGCGGGCACTCTCATTCCGCGCCGCGCCTCCCTGGCTGTAACCCCCAAAGGCGCCGGTGCGACCACTGGTGTTTTCGCGATTGGCTTGTCCGTAACCGCGGTTCAGATTCTGATTCGCCGTGCCTGCCGCCCGGTTTCCGCCGCCAGCCGCATTGACGGCGCGATTGGTGTTGACGTTACTTCGATTGGCCTGATTCTGGTTAAAGTTGTTCCTGTTCGTCTGATTCTGGTTAGGGTTGTTGCGGTTAACCTGATTCTGGTTGAGGTTGTTCCCATTGACCTGATTCTGACTGAGGGTATTCCTGTTTACGTTGCTCGTGTTGATGTTGTTCCGGTTCACGTTGTTTCGATTCACGTTATTCACGTTTACGTTGTTCCGATTCACGTTGTTCACATTCACGTTGTTCCGGTTATAGTAGTTGCTTCGGTTCACGAAGGTGTTGCTGTTGGACACATACACGTTCCGGTTGTACGTCACGCTGCCGCCATGCCAGCCGCAGCCCCAACTATTCCATCCCCAACCGTATGACGGTCCCCTGATTGCGGCACCAACCATCATTCCCACCCCGAAGGAGATCATGGAGGCCGCGGCCACGTCCCACCCCGAGTAGCCCGGGTAGGCCGGGACGGGAGCGCCATAGACCACCGCGGGACTATAGGTAGGAACATAAACAACCGTTGGGTTCGCGGGCTGAATGACGATCATCTGGCCCTGGGTCGTAACGGTCTGCTGCGGAGTGCTCTTCAAGTTACCGGCAGCCTGCGCCTTGGCGCGCATGCTCTGCACGGCATTCATCACATCCTGCGGTACGTTGAAGTACGCATCGCCTAAGGATGAAGTCCACGAGAGGTTCTGGCTCATGTTATCGAGGACGGAAGGAAACTGGGTCAGCGCCTTTACGCTCGGGTCCCACGGTTGCTTGTCCACGGCGGCCAGCAACTGGTCGCCTTTCAGGTTCGAATTCTGGTGCAACCAGCGATCCGCCTCGACAATCTGGGTGGGATAGGTGGAGCCAGCCAGAATCTGCGCGACGAGGGCGTCCGGATAGAGAGCGATCGGCGCCACCAACTGCTCCAAGTCCTGCTGGGATGGCGCTGAGGATTGCGCGTTCCCCTGCGGCGGGCTCAAGGCGGAACCTCCGTCCATGGAAAAACTCGTAACCAAGAGCGCAACTGAAAGGATCCTCGCTAAGATAGGTTTGTAAGTCACCGTGGTTGCCTCCACTCATACTTTGTTCGTAAGGTCTGCGTACCCATGTTTGGCTGATGCCACCACTCGAACCGTTTGCTCCACGCGAGGCAGGGACAAAATAATCGGTAGGCGAACCAGACCAACGAAGTACTAGCTCGATGCTGATGTCATGTGCGGCGGCCCTCGCTGGTTCGCGCCACCGAGTTGCTCGGGACGTAATTCGTTTGAAGGGAGAGAGTCTATCAGAGATCACAACCCTGGGCAAAAGGTAGAAATCCTTTTCAATTCCGGACTCACGTGCAGCGCAGCTTCGGTGGCTCTCTCGACTCCTTCCACCGTCGTTGCGGCGGCGATCTCCTTCAATACTAATCCCTCTGGTCTAACATCGATTACTGCCATCTCGGTGACAATCATATCCACCACGCCGGCTCCGGTCAGCGGCAGGGAGCACTGCTTCAGGATCTTCGGGCGTCCGTCCTTGGTTGTGTGCTCCATGGCCACGATGACGCGGTTGGCCCCCGCCACCAGGTCCATGCTGCCGCCCATGCCCTTCACCACCTTGCCTGGGATCATCCAGCTGGCGATGTTCCCTCGTTCGTCCACCTCCATGGCGCCCAGGACGGTCAGGTCGATGTGGCCGCCGCGGATCATGGCGAACGAGTCCGCGCTGGAGAAGTACGAGGTGCCGGGAATCTCCGTCACGGTTTCCTTGCCGGCGTTGATCAAATCAGCATCCTCTTCCCCTTCGAACGGAAAGGGCCCGATGCCGAGCATGCCGTTCTCCGACTGCAGCACCACTTCGATGCCGGGCGGGATGTAGTTGGCGACCAGCGTGGGAATGCCGATGCCCAGGTTAACGTAGTAACCGTCTTTCAATTCCTGCGCGATGCGGCACGCGATGAGCTCTCGCTTTTCCATAACGGCTCCAGTTCTGTTTTTTATAATCAGTGACTATATCCGGCATTACTGTTGCATTTTCCTTGTTCCTGTTCGAGGCAGGCCTTCCAACGACGAATCTAGGGCCGGGGCCCTACCAGGCCTAAGGACCATAGGCGCTAAGTTAAGACGGGGGGATCGGGAGATGGTACAGACCCTCGGGTCGGGCCTCAGGCCTTATTTTCTCAGGTTCTGGGTCTCACGGTTCGCTTTTCGATCCTCTTCTC
>DATJKY010000640.1:0-2562 GCA_035490955.1 Terriglobia bacterium
TTTGCTGTAATCGGCGCCGGGCGCCGACCGCGGCGAAGAAGGGTACAAGAGAAAACTGCCCCGTAGCGCCAATCAGGTTGGTGATAATGTAAGGCACGGTGAAGGCGACATAGAAAGTATCGGAGCTTTTGGAGAGACCCAGCTTGGCAGCAATGCTCGTTTCGACGATGATACCTGTGAGGCTGCCGAGGAAGCCGAAAAAACCTACCACCATCGAACTGCGCAACAGATGTCGCTTCTTCATAGTCAAACAGTCGAAAGTTGAAGGTTGAAAGTTAAAGGCTAAGGGTTAAACGGCCCGGTCGACTGTTAATTTTTCCGCCGCGAAGGGCGTGCTCACAATATACAAGAACAGCATAAGAACCGGAGAAGTGCCGAAGTTGAATTCGAAGCACCCTTCCACGAGGATTGCCAGCCACGCGGCCGCGGCGGCGTCAGCCACCCAACCGAGATGCTTCAGCTTGCCTCGAAGCTTGATGAAGTACCAGCCCAATGCGGCCATGAACCATATCCAAGCCGCCAGGCAGGGCAAGCCTCGCTCAGCGCCAAATTGGATGAAGTCGTTGTGCAGATGCTCGCGGTAGCCAACCACCGGAACCTTGCCGGACGCGAGGTAAAGAGTGTAGACCTCCTGGATGTTATTTGGTCCCACGCCCACCCAGGGGTGCTTGCGGATCATTCGTATGCCCACCTGCCACATCTCCACACGGATGGAGACGGACGGGTCCAAAGACGGCTGGCGCAAAGACTGGACGCGCTCCCGGATGAGTCTGGGAGAAAGAAACAGCCCCACAATCATCAGGAGTGGCAGTGCCCAAAGCCAACGCGGCCGCCAGCGCCCGATCAAGTAAAGGGTTGCGACAAAGCACCCCAGCCAAATCCCCCGGGTGAAATTGAGCAGGAGAGAAAGGACCACGATCGCAAGCAGCAGCCACCACAGCAGCCGGGATTCGGGGTTCGGGGCTCGGGATTCGGGTGATCGTGGCGCAGACTCGGCACCGTGCCCCGAGCCACGAGTCGCGAGTCCCGAGCCCCAGGTTCCGCGGGCCAGCAGCAGAAAGGCAAGGAGAGCGGCAAAGACCAGCATCTGCTGCCCGCCGAAATTCATCCAGTGGCCCATGAACCCGTGCACGCGCTCAACGGTCATATAGAGATAAACCTGATTCGGATGCAGCGCGCGGGCGCGCCGATAGAGCGCGAAGAACTGTGGGACGCTGACCACTCCGGCCACGGCTGATTCGACAAACAAACCCTGGTAGAGCACGGTCAGGTGTTTGGCGCTGACCACGAGATTCACGCCCAACAGCAAGATCACAAAGAGCGTCAGCTTGCGGACCGCGAACCAGCCGACGGTGGGATTCTCCGCCCAGCCGACGGAACCGAGCGTGGTCAGACAGAAGAGGGTCAAAGGCAGTTTGACGGGCGGAAACCTGACCGCTGGCCGGTGAAGGACCAAGTGAAGGAAGTAGAAAGCGGCCGCCACGGCAAGAAAGGCCTCCGCTGCAGCCAGGGAAATCAGGAAGGAGAGAACGGAGAGGCTGAAAAGGACCGACCCCCACTTAGACCATAGCGGCGCGGGAAGCTCGGCGCCCGTTACTTCGAGGAGATCACTTAAGCTCGTCACTCAAATGTTGGAACTCTATGCGATTCGGAAGGGAAACTCAAGTTCGAAGGCCCGCCCGGTGTACCACGCGACACTGAACGGCCTTGCCTTCACTCCTTCTTAGCTCTTCAGCTTTTCTCGTGACCCGGCTCCAGCCCACTCCCAACAAGCGTGCCAGGGCGTTTGGCGATTGCGGGAAAAGCATTTAACAAGCCAGAATCAAAGGTCGCTAGGGAAAGGTGTTCGCGGCCGGCAAGCTCCACAAACAGAGTATCGTAAACGGCGAGTCCCGATTGGACGGCACGGGAAAGCGCCCCATGCCAGAGTGCCTTACTCGGGACTGAGCGGATGCCGAGACGACCCGCAAGGTCAAGCCGCTTCGGTCCTTCCTCCGCCGGAACCACCCGTTTGCGAATTGCCATCCACACAACATTGGCCAGTTCCGCCTCCCACAGCGCCGGGGCGATGGCTTCACCCACTGCCTGCCAGAACCGCCGCGCCTCGTCAACAAAGGGTTGAGCGCCGAGCAGGAAGTACGCCACGACGTTTGTGTCCACGACGGCTCTCACTTCCGGCCGACCGCGATCCATCTGTCCACCTGTTTAGCAGTCGGACGACGGGATTGCGTCACCCACGCGGCTTCTATCTGTTCAAGGATCGAGCCGCGGTTCGCGACGTACTCCTCTAGAAGTTCGCGAACCTGCTGTTCCATGGAGCGTCGGTTTTTTCGCGCCAGCGATTTAAGCGACTTCACAACACCCGGTCGCACGTTTCTGATAGTTAGCGTAGGCATATCCGTTTCATTGCTAGCATGATGCTAGCACGAAGTGGCACCCCGGGCAAGCTCTAACGAGCTAGTGTGGTGTCCCGTTCGGTTATTTGCAACCGGCCACGGACCGGACCACCACGCGCCGACGTAGGGGCACCCCTACGTCGGCGGGTTAGTTGCCAGGGCTATT
>DATJKY010000641.1:0-5428 GCA_035490955.1 Terriglobia bacterium
GGACAAGATCAAGGAAAGTTGGGCCGGGATCTTTCGGTCAACCGTCCAGCTCCAGGTAACCATCAGCGAACCCCGGATCTGCGTGGTGGGTGATGCAGCCTGGGTGTCCTGCACGGAGCAGGTGACTTCCATGATGGAGACCGACTTCACGACGGCGCGGGTTGAAGCCACTAACATTTTCGTGAGGCGGAAGGGCCACTGGCGGATGGTCCACCACCACACCACACCGGTTCCCGATCGCGTAATGTCAGGCGTAACGCATAGCGTGCAGTAAGCAGCGGGCGGCAAAAGTCGAAGGTTAAGGGTTAGAGGTTAAAGGTAAGGGTTTCAAGAAAGGACCGAGTCGGCGAAATCGGCTTGGTGGGGTGAACCGCCTCGTGGAAAGACCCCTTCACCCTTCTCTGCAAGAGGGAGAGGGCTATTCAGTGGCTAGCACTTGGTGAGGCGAATTCGAGCAACAAATTTGCCGTATCAGGGCACGAGTTCAGCCGTGCCGCCACTGGCGTCTGACGCGGTCGGCTTTAGCCGCTGCCATCCCATCCCTCAGGGCCTAAAGGGCCTTGGCGATCATTGGGGCGCTGCCTTGCGGCAGGGTCGAAAATGCTACGTTAAAATTTCGCTGTACTGAAAATAAAGGACTTAGCATTTTCATGACGTTTCGCGGGCCAAAGGCCCTAAATGACACGCCTGAAGGCAGCCTGAAGGCGTGCCCTGATACAAGACATAATTGTGCGAGTTCTTGTCACTAAGCACTATCACGCCATTACATATTTTACCCTATTGACAACCCCCGTATCCACGTTTACGCTAAAGGATCGATGCCAGCATTGAGCCGCTTTGGGTCCGCGAAAGTGAATTCTGTCTAGCATTCACAGGAGGCATCGCAGAGCGAGTCGCCGCGGCGACTGGTCGTCCAAGGCAGGCACAAGTGGGGTTCCCTATAAAGGGGTGCATTTGGGGTTCGTGATTCATAATTCTGGAGTCACAAGTCAGCCGGCAGGGCGGTGCCAAAGAAAAGGGAGGACCGGAAGCAAACCCAATCGACTTAACCTGCTTATTATCAATAACATGTTGAAGAAATGGGAAAAACAAACCCAACGGTGATATGTCTAATTTTTTCAGTAACTTACAGCGAAATTAGGCTGCTTTTCTGCAAAATTTGAATGACATTGAGCCTGCCATCCATTCCCGACGTTAAATAAGTTAATTATTTACAATTACTTAGAAAGAAGACTTCTGAGACTGGCCTTTGCGGCCTGATTGCTGCCGACTGCCTACCGCCAGTCGGTTGGGGGCCGGCTCAGGGAAGAGGCGAGGCTGCAAGTGTAGCCAGGTTAACGAAGGGAGTGGGATATAAACCCAGGTAGAAGATGCCCAGGAGGCTGACCGCGAGCGCCACGCTTAGCGGCCAGGGCAGGGAAGCCGTCGAAGCCTGCGTCTTGCCTTCACGCATATACATCATCACCACCAGCCGAAGGTAGTAATAAACCGAGACCACGCCGTTGAGCACGGCCACGATGGTTAGTCCGATGAGATGACTATGGACGGCGGCGCGGAACACATAGAACTTGGCAAAGAAGCCGGCCGTGGCGGGGAAGCCGGCAAGGGACAGCAAAAATACCGTCAGGCAGGCCGCGATTCCGGGCCGCTCGTAGGCCAGCCCCATGTAATCTTCCATCTCCAACCAGCGTTCACCGCTGCCGGAAAGGTGAGCAACGAGAACGAAAACGCCAACATTCATCAAAGCATAAGAAGTGAGGTAAAAGAGCACTGAAGCGACACCTTCTCTACTCTCAGAAGCGACCGCGGCGGTTATTCCCACCAGTACGTAGCCTGCATGCGCAATTGCGGAATAGGCCAACATCCTCTTCGCGTTCGACTGCCAGACCGCTGCTAGATTGCCGACGCTCATGGTCAGAATCGCTGAGAACCACAGGACCCAGAACCCAAGTGCCTGTACGGAAGCCAGTCCTCCCAGGAAGATGCGCAGCAGCACGGCGAAGGCGGCAGCTTTTGGAGCCACGGAAAGAAACGCGGTGACCGGAGCCGGCGCCCCCTGATAGACGTCCGGCGTCCACACTTGGAACGGAACGGTGGACACTTTGAAGGCCAAGCCAACGAACATCAGGATCATTGCTAGCCAAAGCAGCATTGACCATTGTGAGGGTGAGGCCAAGCGCTCGCTGAGCGTCATGAGGTTCGTCGTACCGGTCAAGCCGTAGACGAAGGCGATTCCGTAAAGGAAGAAGGCGGTGGCGAACGATCCCAGGAGGAAATACTTAAGCGATGACTCGTTGCAGAGCGGATCCTGGCGCTTGAAGCCGGCCAGGATATAAGTGGAGATCGAGGAGATTTCGAGCCCGATGAAGATCATCATTAACTCGGTAGCGGACACCATGAAACATGCGCCGACGGTGGCCATCAACACGAGAGCGTAAAACTCCCCGTGGTTCGCGTGATCGCGCTCGAGGTAGTTGACAGACCCGAGCAGGGTCAGCGCCGCCACCAGTAACAGGAGGAAAATGAAGAACAGGCTGAAAGCGTCGGCCGACACGCTGCCACCAAAAGCGAGACCGGGAGAGAGCGAGGTGCGGACGGCGGCGACGCCGGTGGCAACGACGCCCACCAGGGCCAGCCCTCCCAGCCAGGACTTCCGCTCGGCGCCGACAAACGGCTCGGCCATCATGATGAGAATGGCGAACCCGGAAAGAACAATCTCGGGCAAAATGCGGATGAGGTCTGCGCGTTGAAGAGGGATCATCGTGCCGGCTCCGTGCCGTGGCATGGCCCTCCCTTCACAGTGCTTCAGGGCGGTGCCCAACGGCTGAGCGGCTCCGCCGCCAGCTGTGCGGAAAGCCTCCGGCTTTCCTTCAGGCGGCCGAGCCTAAATACCTAGTTGCTACCTTTCTTACCGGGTCGGAAAGGCTGAGCCTTTCCGCACAGCGGGCGGCAAAGCCGCAATTTTTTTCAATGCGAACTGGGCTGCACCCGGCTCAACACGTTGCAGCACCGCACTCACTGTTTGGTCCATACGCCTCAAGAAGGGTCGAGGATAAACGCCCATCCCCAGGATGACCAGGACCACGACGCACAGCACGAGTTTCTCGCGCCAGTTGCAGTCCGCCAGGCTTCGGTTTACGTCATGGGTGACCTCGCCCAGAAACACTCGCTGGTACATCCACAGCAGATAGACGGCAGCCAACACCACACCTACTGCCGCCAGAGCACCGAAGAGCGCCCGGTAATGAAAGGCGCCAATGATAATCAGGAATTCCCCCACAAAGCCGTTGAGCATGGGCAATCCCAGGGAAGAGAGTGTAACGATCAGAAAGAAAGTAGCGTACACGGGAACCGTAGTGGCGAGACCGCCGAACTCTTTGATTAAAAAGGTGTGCCGGCGGTCATAAAGCATCCCCACGAGGATAAAAAGCGCTCCAGTCGAAACACCGTGGTTAAACATCTGGTAGATGCCGCCTTCCACCCCCACCGGGTTAAAGGCAAAGATCCCCAGCACTACAAAGCCCATGTGGGCCACGGAGGAATAGGCTACCAGCTTCTTCAGGTTGGGCTGAACCATGGAAACAAGCGATCCGTAAATAATGCCGATGACAGCAAGGCCACAGATGGACGGAGCAAAGTATCGAGAAGCGTCGGGGAACAGCGGCAGGCAGAAGCGCAGCATGCCGTACGTTCCCATCTTCAGCAAAATGCCGGCCAGCACTACCGAGCCTGCGGTGGGTGCCTCCACGTGCGCGTCCGGCAGCCAGGTGTGGAAGGGAAACATTGGCACCTTGATGGCAAAGGCCACAAAGAAAGCGAGGAACAGCCAGGTTTGCGCGGCCGGTGAGAGAGCGAGACCGCCGGTGGAGAGGCCGTGCAGGATGCGCTCGAAATCGAAGGTGCCGCTCGAGTTGTACAGATAAAGGATGCCCACCAGCATCAAGGCGGAGCCGCCCATCGTGTAGAGCATGAACTTGATCGCCGCATAGATGCGGCGTTCATGACCCCACACGCCGATAAGAAAGTACATGGGGATCAGCATGACTTCCCAGAACAGGAAAAATAGGAAGAAATCGAGGGCGGCAAAAACACCGATCACTCCGGTTTCCAGCGCCAGCATGAAAAGGTGGAATTCCTTGACGCGCTTGGTGATGCCGGTCCAAGAAGCCAGGATGGCGAGCGGCATGATGAATCCGGTGAGGAGAATGAGAAAAGCGCTCAAACCGTCAGCGCCCAGGTGATAGCGGATGGGTGGAGAGTCGATCCAGGCGTAGTCTTCGACAAACTGCATCCCGGCCCGATGCAGATCGATCCCAGCAAACAGCTTAGCAGAAAGCAAGAAATTCAAGACGGAAACTGTCAGGGCGATCCACCGAATGCGCTTTGCTCCTTCTCGCGGACTCAAAGCGATGAGGAACGCACCGACCAGTGGAAGGAAGGTCAGCACCGTCAGCATATGGGCGTCTAGCCAGGACATTGAACAACCTCTGCGAATGGCCAGTCGCGAATCGCCAATAGAGAGGCAAGGACGGCGATTCGATTCGCTATTCGCTACTTACCACTCGCGCCTTCAAGACCGGAACAGAACGTAGGCGAACCACAGTGCAGCGCCGAGCAGCACCCAGACGGCGTAACTTCTCAGGTTGCCGGACTGAATCCGTCGCAGGAGCCCACCGGCGCCGGCAACAGCCCCGGCCGTGCCGTTCACCATGACTCCGTCAATTGCTTCCACATCGACGCTCTGCCAAAGAATCTTCTCCGATCCGACATGCACGGGCCGGACGACGAGCCAGTGATAGAGCTCGTCGATATAGTACTTGTTTACCAATATTCGATAAGCACCACTGAACCTCTCAGCGATCCGTTCCGGAATGCCAGTAGACTTCCAGTAGAACCACAGCGCGAGAGCGATTCCAGTGCCGGCGGCAGCGACGGAAAAAGCCATTAGAGCCCAGCCGGGCAAACCCTCGGCGTGTTCCCCAGCCACTGAGCGTAAGAATCCTTCCGACTGACCGAACACCGGCTCCAGAAAACCATTAAAGCCCTCACTTCCGCCCAAGGCCTTGGGCCAGCTGACGTAGCCTGCCGCTACGGAGAAGAAAGCCAGCAGGATGAGGGGTACGGTCATCTTGGAGCTGCTCTCGTGCAAGTGATGCTCGGTCTCGGGTTCAACGCGCGACTTGCCCCAGAAGGTCATGCAAACGGAACGGAACATGTAAAAGGCGGTGAGGCCGGCGGTGAAGGTGCCCAGCCAATACAACCAGTGGTGGCCGAGCGGGCCTTCGTAGGCTCCCTCCAGGATCACGTCCTTGCTGAAGAAGCCGGAAAAGAGCGGTACGCCGGCGATGGCCAGAGTTCCCACCAGGAAGGTTGCGTGAGTGATCTTCAACTTGTGGCGCAAGCCGCCCATCTTTCTCATGTCCAGTTC
>DATJKY010000642.1:0-4079 GCA_035490955.1 Terriglobia bacterium
GAGGTGCTCCCGCTCGCGACTGTTCCCTGTTGAAAGATCATTGGCGTCCCATTGGGAGAGCGGATTTCGTACCAGCGCACTCCGGAGGCGGCCGCACTGGTCTTCACGGAGTGGGTCGCCACCAGAGATTCGTGAGTCCCCAAGTTCCGATACGCCAGGCGGAACATCAGCCGGTCACCGAGGGAGTCCAGCTGCTGCGTCGTTCCCGATTGCGGAATGCACGTTCCGGTGGCTGCGCAGGCCCCCGTATAGGAGGAAACAGTTAAGGTCGTTGGTCCGGTGAAAGTCGACATGCTGGGTGTCGTGAAGTTGACGTGAAACTTGAACAAGTTCAACGTGGTGGAGCTAGCCAGTTCCAGAAAGAAGTTGGGCTCGCCGGTAGGAGGAGCCGTGGAGCCGTCCAGGTCCGACGGTAGAAAGCTAAAGTCGGTGGTACTCCTCTGGAAGCACTTGGCCGGGGCGGCTTTGCCGGCGAGCATTGAGGCACGATTGTAAGCGCAAACCTTCGGGCCTAAGAATACGAAGGTGACGCCGTTAAACATAAACATGTTGTAGGAGCCGTAGTAAGCGTCCGGCCAAACGCCAAACTTCGGGTAGTCGTTGAATTTGTCAGTGCCAAACGAAAACGCGTAGCGAGCGTAGGAACCTGTTGCGTCGGAACTCGTCGAAACAGCGATGCATTCGGCACCGGTGGTAAAATTGGCGTCGCTGCCTGCGGCTATCGTTATCAGCCATCGGCCGGCGGCCTTGTCATACAGCACGATCGGGTCCGTATAAAATCCGGTGACTCCCGCGCCGCAGATTCCGCTCACCCCGGAAAAGACGCTACTGATTTCAATCGGACCGAGTACGGAGGCGCCGGTGGACTTGTTGAACACCTCCAAGGAGATGTTCACCGTTTCCACCACCTGAGTGGCTCCCACCGAAGCATTGGTGTCTGGCGGCGCAACCCCATCCCGGTCACTTATCCCATTAAAATTGAGCTTGTTGGTGGTGCCCACCAGCGGACCTTGCGACACGTCCTGAGTCACGGCGTCAGGCTCGGGACTGACGATAGGGGGGCCGGGTCTGCGGCGCAACGGTATAACGACGTGCTGTGAACTTCCAAGCGGCGCCACCGGCGCTAGCTCCCGTATGGGAGGAGAAATATCGTGGTAATCTTCCTCGACGATTTCCGGACCGCTCTCAGCTTCCTGGGCCAGCGCCGGAAGCGCTGGCGACAACATCAGGCAGAGCACGGACAACAGGCTTGCGGATCGACTTTCCAGTCTTCTCATCATTTGATCCTCCTTCATCTGGTCCCCCTTGATTGAAGGCGTCGGTCCACGAGAACGGACCGCCACTCTTCCCTGCGAGAGTTTACTCCCCTTGTGTCCTCCGCCGCAGCACTATACACCTCGCCCGACTCGTCCGCAACCCCGAATCTTGCAGTCGACACGCCGGCGCGCTATTCGGCCGATGTTCTCGATATCAGCGTGGCTCACGTCGTGCTGATGAAGGTGACGATTAGGTGAGAATGCGGGCTTTGCTTTTTGTCGAAGGTTTGGTATTTGTAGGAGCGGAGTCGCAGCGTAACCTGCCGGGGCATCAACGGCGCAGTCGTTGGCCGTTGGATCGTGACCGGCAGTGAGGCAGTAATCCAACGAGCCAAGGGGGTTTCGGCCTTGGTATCCCGTGTAGGGGTCCCCGTTTGTGCCTGTCCTGGGCGACCAGTCGCCGCGGCGACTCGCCCCTTCGGCGCGCAAAGCGAAAACGAGAGCATTACCGTTGCGGGCGACATAACGCTAATCAAATCCCACAAAAAAGGATACAACATCCATGGCTAAGGTTTATTACGAGCATGACGGAGACTTGAAACACCTGGCTGGAAAGACCCTCGCCATAATCGGCTACGGCAGCCAAGGTCACGCGCACGCCCTCAACCTGCGCGACAGCGGCTTGAACGTGATCGTCGGCTTACCGGCCTCGAGCCACTCGCGCCCCAAGGCGCTGGCCCAGAGGTTGGAGGTGGCTGAACCCGCCGAAGCCGCGCGCCGGGGCGACGTGATTGCGGTGCTGATTCCCGATCCCGCCCAACCTGAGCTCTACCGTGGCGCCATCGCGCCCGCCCTTGGCCCGGGCAAGACCTTGCTCTTTGCCCATGGCTTTAATATCCACTTCAAGTTTGTCGTACCGCCACCCACCGTTGACGTGATCATGATTGCCCCAAAGTCGCCCGGCCACCGAATGCGCGAGCTCTTTACGGAAGGCGTTGGCGTCCCCGGTCTGTTGGCGGTCGAGCAGGACGCCTCCGGCAAAGCCGAGCAGACGGCACTCGCTTACGCGAAGGGTGTGGGCTGCCTTAAGGCGGGCGTGATTCGCACGAGCTTCAAAGAAGAAACCGAGACCGACCTTTTCGGTGAGCAGACGGTGCTTTGCGGCGGTGTCTCCGCCTTGATCTCTGCCGCCTTCGAGATCCTGGTGGAGGCAGGCTATCAACCCGAGATTGCCTACTTCGAGTGCCTGCACGAACTGAAGCTGATTGTTGACCTCATCTATCAAGGCGGCATCAAGTACATGCGCTACTCAGTCAGCGATACGGCAGAGTACGGTGACTACACCCGCGGTCCGGTGGTGATCGATGAGCATGTGCGGGAGACGATGAAGAAAATCCTGGCGGACATCCAGAGCGGACAGTTCGCAAAGGAGTGGATGGACGAGAACGCCCAAGGACGAAAGAAATTCTTGGAGATGCGTGCCAAGGCGTCCGACCACCTGATCGAAAAGGTGGGGATGGAGCTGCGCAAGATGATGGCTTGGAACCGTCCCGCCGAGGAGGCTACTGCGGCCCAGGCGCAAGCGCGGGCTTGATGAAGGAGTGACGAGAGCACGGACAAATGACAGGGGACCAGTGACACTAGGGGGCGGACGACGCACCAATGAAAAGAGACAAAGCACCACGGACCACGGACCACGGACAAAAGGACACCGGACAATCCATCAGGAAACTCGCCCTGATTGGAGCCGGTAAGTTGGGTGAGGGCCTCCTTTCGGGGATGCTGGGGTCGCAGTTTGTCTCCACCGCGCAGGTTGAGGCCACGGTAGCTCACCAGCCGCGCGCAGACTTTCTGGCCCAGAAGCACGGGGTCAAAGCGCACACCAACAACAAACAGGCGGTATCCGGCGCGAATCTGGTGCTGATCTGCCTCAAGCCACAGCAGGTTGCGGGATTTCTCGGTGAGACGAAGACTCACCTGCGCAGGGACACGGTGATCATTTCGGCGGCCGCCTCCGTCACCACAGCGATGATCGAGCGCGAACTGGGCCACGCCGCCCGCGTCGTCCGCGCCATGCCCAATACGCCCTGTCTGATTCGGCAGGGTATGACGGCGATCGCCGCGGGAAAACATGCCACCGAACGTGACGTCTTGCTCGCCAGGGAGATTTTCAGTTCGATGGGTCGCACGGTGATCGTTGACGAGAAACATATGGACGCGATCACGGCTGTGTCCGCCTCCGGCCCCGCCTACGTCTACATGATGATCGAGTCGCTCGCCGAAGGCGGTGTGAAAATGGGGCTGCCGCGAGAACTCTCCACCGAGCTTTCCGCTCAGACTCTTCTCGGCGCCTCCGCCATGGTGCTCGAAACCGGCGAGCATCCCGCCAAACTGAAGGATGTCGTCACTACACCCGCCGGGTGCACGATTGACGGTTTGCTGGAGCTGGAAGAAGGCGGCCTGCGGGTGACCCTGATCAAGGCGGTGGTCCGCGCCGCCCAACGGGCGAGACAGCTCGTCGAAAATACCAACTTCTAGCCTTATTGATAGCCAAACCCGAAACGGCTATTCGTGGCCGTCGTGCTGCTGGCCACGGATCAAGCGGTCGATCAGTGCCGTAAGAGCCTGCAGGCCTGCCTGGATGGTGGCCTGATTGTCCGTCAGGGCCGTAATCTTAGCCTCAAGTGTCTCCAGCCGCCGTATGCCCGCGCGCTCAAACCGTTCCAGGCGTCGATCCATTCTGTCGGCTCGTTCGGTTGCAGCTTTCATCGCGGCCCAGAACTCCTGCAGCGATTCTTCGTGCTTTTGAAGCCAGCGCTCGTG
>DATJKY010000643.1:0-3899 GCA_035490955.1 Terriglobia bacterium
GTAAAGCTGTCACCTTGAATCGTGGCGCAGCCGAAGAATTTGGCGATTTCGATGCCGCGTTTGAACAGGCTCCACGACTCCTCGCGCTCCTTGCGTTTGAGGCTCACTGAAGCGGGCAGAACCGGGCAAAAGTTAACCACCTTAAGGCCTTCGCCGTCGCAGTATTCCTTAAGTTCGTTACGCCGTCCGTAGACCGCCATCAGATTATCACGGCGCACCCCCTCCAACTCGACATTCTCGAAACCCAAGGCCTTCATCTCTGCCAGCACGCGAAAAGTGTCGGCCAGCGAAGGCGGGTAACCGTATTTCGTGATGGCGTATAACCAACAGCAACTGATTTTCACGATGGCCTCCTCGAATCCACAGATTACACAGATTCCACCCATTGAGTCTTTCAATTTTTTCAGTCTTTCAGTCGCTCAGTTCGACGGACAATATTACTCGCCACGCGCAAGAAGGTGAAGAAGTGCTTTCCCAAGGTGGTCAGAACCCAGAAGCGGTTAGCCACGACGCACAGAGGACGAAGAGAGGCAGCCACAGATTTTGGACCGTGCTCACATAGAAGCGTTTTGGAATCTGGGAAATCTGTGTAATCTGTGGATTGGTCTCTAGCCTCTGTGGCCAAACACTCATGAAGCCGCTGAAGCACCTTCGCTGGTGGATTGTCTGGACACTGTTCGGCTCGACGGTCATCAACTACATTAGCCGGCAAACGTTTGCGGTGCTCGCGCCGGTCATCACCAAGCAGTTGCACCTGAGCCACACCGATCTTTCCCGGGTCTTCTCTGCCTTTCAGATATCCTACGCCAGTATGTGGCTGATCGGCGGCGTGCTGCTAGACGTGGTCGGCACGCGGCTCGGCCTTGCCCTCGCCGTCATCTGGTGGTCCGCCATCAGCATGCTGACGGGTCTGGCCGATTCTATCCTCTCCTTCGAACTCTTCCGCTTTCTGCTCGGCATCGGCGAAGGATGTAACTGGCCGGGTGCCAGCAAAACAGTGGCCGAGTGGTTTCCGGCCAAGGAGCGCGGAGTGGCAGTGGCGATCTTTGACAGTGGCTCGAGCGTGGGCGGGGCGCTGGCTGCGCTGGTCATTCCTTGGATCGCCATCTATCTCGGTTGGCGCTCCGCCTTCGCTTTCTCCGGCGTACTGGGCTTTATCTGGCTCATCGTCTGGCTGGCCGTCTATCATCCTCTCGATCGGCACCCACGAATCACATCTGAGGAACGGAACTTGATCGTAGCCGGGCGCGACACCGCCACTACCTCCAGCCGGCGCGGGGCGCGCCGGTGGTTGAGCCTGTTGGGGCAGTCTAACGTTTGGGGCATTGTGCTGGGTCGCTCTCTTACCGACCCGATCTGGTGGTTTTACATATCCTGGCTGCCGCAGTATTTGAGCGACGCGCGCGGCTTCAGCTTGAGGCAGATCGCGGTTTTCTCGTGGCTGCCATTCGTGGCGGCGGACCTTGGCAACTTCACTGGTGGTTTTGCCTCCGGCTTCCTCATCAAGCGGGGCGTGCCAGTGGTGCGCGCCCGCAAGTGGGTGTGTGTGGTAACCTCCCTGCCCATGCTGGCGGGCATTCCTGCCGCAACCACTCGCAGCCCTTACGGGGCGCTGGCATTCATAAGCTTTGCCGTTTGGGGCTACGCCGCCTGGTCCACCATGGGCCTGACCTTTCCGTCTGACCTGTTCCCCCAGGATGTAGTTGCGTCGGTGACCGGTGTGAGCGGATTGGGGGCAGGTCTGGCCGGGGCCCTCTTCACGCTTGTGGTCGGATGGCTGGTCGACAGGTTTTCTTACAGCCCTGCCTTCTTCGCCGCCGCTCTCATCCCGTTACTGGCCACGGCCAGCGTTCTGGTTCTGATCGGGGCGCCGGAAAGGGCAGAATCGGGACACCCAAAGTAGGTAACCCCGCGCCTGCGATGGGTTGGCGCGGTTATGCGGTTATTAGGGCCACAGCCTTCGCCCCCTTGGGGGAGAGGCCTGGCAATAGATACTCCCGCCTCAGCGCCGGTGGGCGGGCCGAGCCTCGCCCCTACACACGCACGGCCCGAATCGATTTCGCGTTTCAGGCGCTTCAAATCCGCCAGCATCTCACGAGCCGACTGGTAACGAACGGCTCGGTTCTTTTCCAGCGCCTTGTTGATGATCCGCTCCAGCGCCGGCGGCAGGTTGCGATTCAACTCGAGCGCCGACTGGTGTGCCTCGTACAGAATGGCGCGGAAAATCAAGGCCAGCGTGGCGCCTGAAAAAGCCCTGCAGCCGGTGGCCATCGGTTAAAGCACGGCGCCAAAGGAGAACAGGTCGGTGCGAGCGTCAAGCAGCTCGCCGCGCAACCTGCTCGGGCGACATGTTGGTCACCGTGCCCATCATCGTGCCGGGCCTGGTGAGGTGCTCAGGGTCGATCGAAACTGTAGATATGTCGCCTAGGGCCGCCTCCTTCGCTGCGCTCAGGGCAGACTCTTGGGACGCCCTGGCCGGGCAAGCCCCGGCCTACATTGGGTCGAGTCAGTCACACGATGATTGTAGCGGCCATACGGGGAAAGTTAAAGGAGGGCTTGCCGGCGTCTTCGGGCAATCGCTTGACAAGCTTAACCCAGGGGAGTAAAAATGCTTCACCCGTGGTTGCGGCACACAGGCAACCGCTGGGTCGAGGTGCGCATGACACCCACCCGCAGGGAATTCTTTAAGATCAGTACGGCTGGAGGCGTGGTCGCCTCGATGCTGGGCTTCGATCTAGCGCCAGCTTACGCCGAGATGCGGGCACTCAAGATTGCCCGCGCCTCGGAGACGCGCTCCACCTGCCCGTACTGCTCGGTGAGTTGTGGCGTCATCATCTACACTCAAGGTGACGGCGCGAAGAACGCGACTCCGTTCGTGGTACATGTGGAGGGCGACCCGGACCACCCTATCAATCGCGGCACCCTCTGCCCCAAGGGTTCTTCGCTTCAGCAGGACATTCTTAATGAGCGGCGCCTGCTCAAGCCGCAAGTGCGGCGGCCGGGCTCCGACCACTGGGAAGATATCTCCTGGGACGACGCCATTAGCGAGATCGGGCGCTGGGTGAAGAAGTCGCGGGATGAGACCTTCGTGGAAAAGGACGCGCAAGGCCGCACCGTGAATCGCTGCGAAGGCATCGCCTGGACAGGCGGCTGCACGGATACCAACGAGTTCAACTACCTGGTGGTGAAATCCATGAGGAGTCTGGGCCTGTGTTACCTCGAGAACCAGGCCCGGGTTTGACACGGCCCCACGGTCTCAAGTTTGGGACCTACCTTCGGACGCGGGGCGATGACCAACGGCTGGATCGACATCAAGAACACCGACATGATGTTGATCGAGGGAGGCAATCCAGCCGAGAACCACCCCTGTGGCTTCAAGTGGGCGATTGAAGCCAAGCGCAACCGCAACGCCAAGATGATCGTGGTCGATCCGCGATTCACGCGGACCGCCGCGGTGGCGGACCTCCACTTGCAGATCCGCACGGGTACGGACATCGCCTTCCTGGGCGGCCTCATTCATTACGCCATAGAGAACAACCGCATCGCGAAAGATTATCTCGTCAGCTACACCAACGCTGCCTTCGTCATCAAAGAGGGCTTCAAGCTTCCCGAGGATGGGCTGTATTCGGGCTTCGATCCTGCCACGCAGAGCTATGACAAGTCCACCTGGAATTACGCTGAAGGCGGAGACGTTAGCGGCAAACCGGCAGCGCCTGCGGCGGTTTCGCATACTGCCCTGGCGCCAGCAGAGCCACCGGCCAAGCCTGGCGCGCCTTCTGCCAAGGCGAGTTCACAGCCAGCTCCCCCGCCCGCCCTGCCGGAAAACGTCGCCTATGATCTTACGCTTGAGCATCCGCGATGCGTCTTTCAGTTGCTCCGCCAGCAGTATTCGCGCTACA
>DATJKY010000644.1:0-3632 GCA_035490955.1 Terriglobia bacterium
GTTCATATCGGGACTTACTTACGGTTCGCTCTCGCTACGACCTGTCGACTTGCTCGCCCCCCTTGTCGGAGCCGACCAGGCATTCCCCCGGCCGACCGAGGCTTTTACGTCCGGGCTTTCGACGGCTTGGTCACCCGCACCGTCGCCGGATATGACTACAGGGGCAACTGGGCAAGCTCCCCTGACGGGTCTTTCACCCGTTAGAACACCAACTAGCATCGCTGCAACCGCTCATCGAACCCGGACTGGCAGATTTCCCGCATCCGGCTCTCGGAAAAGACTCACGCGTTCGCCCACGAAAGGCTCGCGATACGGTGTGGCAACTGCACCAGACCGTACACCGATTGCAGAGCAGCTTCCGGAAAACGTTTGTAGCCCGGTCGCGGCTCATGGTGTTTGTCGCATAACCACCGACGCAGCCTCCGGCGGGCATGTAGATCGACCGCACTGTAGGCTTTGCTGACGGCGCCTAGACAGAAGTAGTTGGCCCAGCCGGTCAACATCCGATTAAGCTTTTCCACCATAGTCTTCGGATCCACTCTGACAGTATCTCGTCCGGTCTCCGCGCTGATCGCGCGCCAGATGCGTTGCACTCGTTTCTTCGATGGCACCGTGCCCAAGTAGACCCGGCTCCTTTTCATCGAGTAGCATCGCCCGAACGTATACCCGAGAAAGTCAAACTTCTCTTCCGGCAAGTAGCAGATGCGCGTCTTCTTCTCATTCACCGTCAGCTTCAGCCTCGACATCATCACCTGCATCTCCGCCAGGGCTTGCAGCGCCCCAACTCGGCAACAGATGACAAGATCATCGGCATAGTTCACGATGTGAGCTTTCCAACGCTTCTCGTGCCCGAGTTTCTTCCACCCCAGCACGAACCGTCGCATGTACAGATTGCTGAGCAAAGGACTGATCGGTGATCCTTGCGGCGTCCCTCGACCTTCGTCCCGATTGCGCGTACTTCGACGTTTCTTTCCACGCTCGTCGGTTTCTTCGACCGGAGCTTCCAGCCACATCTGAATCAGATGTAGCATCGCTCCATCGACCACCCGGCGGGCCACCGACTTCATGAGCTCGGCATGGGGAATACTATCGAAGTAGCTGCTGAGATCCGCATCCACGATCTGTCCATGTCCGGTGTTGATCAGCTTGTGGACATGTTGCACGGCGTCCAGCGCGCTGCGGTCTGCTCGATAGGCATACTGTTCTGACGGCAGGTCGGCTTCGAAGATGGGTTCGAGAACCAGTACCGCCGCCGTCTGCACAACCCGATCCCGGATTGTCGGTATGCCTAGCGGCCTCTGCTTCCCGTCCGGCTTGGGTATATACACCCGCCGAACCGGTTGCGGTTGATAGGTTCGACTTTTCAGCTCTTGCGTCAGTTCGTCTAACCATCGTTCTCTGCCGTACTGTTCGATGTCCTCGAAGGTTCGCTCATCCACTCCCGCCGCTCCGCCATTGGCTTCGCAGCGTTCGTAAGCATGAGCCAGAACATCTCTTCGATACACCTTGTCGTACAGCGCGTAGAAACGAAAGTTGGGCGATTCCTTCGCTTTTGCGTGCAACGCCGTCTGCAACTTCTGAACGCTGAATGGAGTTGTTAGGCTCATCGCCAATCCCTCGGTCCTTCGTTGCTTCTTGCGTCCGTCTTCAACTGAGGCCCCTTCCCTCCACCGACATTACTCGGCTTCATCGGTACTACGAGCCTCTCCGCCACCCCACACGGCCTGGCCTGTCTCTCACGAGTTGCCGGTTGATCTGCACTGCGATCACCGCTGGGGTTTCCCGTGTTGCGTCTGGTCTCCTATGCCTACATGCCGTCGCCCTTACCCCGGCAGGTCCGATGGAGCTCGTTCGCTCGTCCCTCCCCATCGTCAGCGGCCTTCCCTGTGTAACAGTCAGGTCGGCTCCTGCAATTATTGTTTCGGGGCCTGCTCAGCGTTCACTCACGTTACGGCCTGCACGCTCGCGGAGTCGCCTAGCGACCCTTTCCATCGAGAGCTCCGACAGCTTCGTTGCCTCCACTATCGTCTCGATTGCTACCGGGGGGAGCGAACCAGTTCCCGGGCGGGAGTTGCACCCGCTGAAGTCCAGCGCCTTTCACGGCGCACCATTACACCAATTGACCTACACCGTGGTCGCAATCCTACCTTGGCGCGCCCCCAACAAAAAAATCAGGCCACTCATGGGGGTGAGTGGCCTGTGTTGGCGAAGTCCTCCGGGGAGGAGGGAAAACTTGGTTACATGCTCGGCGGATTCTGCGTGCTCGCCGTAGGAGTCGCAGGCTGGGCCGGGGCGCCCTCGGCGGTCGTGTTCGTCATCAGACGAACGTCCACACGGCGGTTCTTGGCGCGGCCTTCGGCCGTCTTGTTCGTGTCGGCCGGCTTGTCCTTGCCCAGGCCGATCACGTAGATCTTGTGGGCCGGAACGTTGTGCTCCGCGGCCAGGTACTGAATGACTGCGTTGGCACGGCGCTCGCTCAGACCGTAGTTGTAGTCAGCCCCACCAACCGAGTCGGTTCCACCTTCCAGCGTCACGATGTAGCCCTTGGTGTTTGGGATATCGGTTGCGAGCTGATCCAGCGCTTCTTTGGCCTTCTTGGTCAGGTTGTCCTTGTTGAAGCCGAAGTGCACGGCAGTCTCGGCCACGGGGCGATAGTTGTCGAGGTTCACGACCGTGTTGGTCAGGGTGTCCACGCGCTGGGTGGCGGCGTTGGCGGTCGTCTGCGCAGCATCGGCGGTCTTGCCAGCAGCCACAGCCTTCTGATCTACCTCGGCAGCCTTGGCCTGCACGGCCTGGATCCCGGCTTGCGCTCGGGCGTCAACGTCTTTGATGTCCTTGGTGTTCTTCGCGGTGAGATCGTCCAGTTCGTTGGTCTTGTTGATCAACGGCGTGGTCTCGTTGCGAACGTATTTCTTGCTCGCGCATCCCACAGAAGCGACCATGGTGGCCGCCAGGAAAATTGTTAACGAAGTGCGATTCATATCTCGGAGGGCTCCTTCCTGTCGGTACTGCTCAAAATTGTCCTGTACTGAGTCCCTGGGTTCTATGAACTTTCGCGTACCCGTTCTTCACTAGTGCACGGTAGGGGCCAAGTCCGTCGTCGCCCCCCAATCGCCATTTAAGTTATTGTACATCAATACTTTGCAATGCGGGTGTGAGGAGTGTTCCTCAGGAAAAGGTTGAGCAAAGGTCACATGCGGTATAGAAAATTTATATGGTGGAGGATGTGTGCCGCGGACGCCCTCGCCCGCGAACACCCGACGAACCCTACTGAATCTAGAGCGATGTGCAAACTCCTGCCTCTCCAGCGGGCCCAATCGAAACTCCTGCCTCATCTAATATAGAAGCCTCCCCGTGGACCTCCTTCAGAAAATCCGCACCATCCCTACCGAACCCGGCGTGTACTTGTACAAGAACGCCGAGGGCGAGGTGATCTATGTCGGCAAGGCCAAAAACCTGCGCAGCCGCGTGGCGTCCTACTTCCACGAGGGCCGCTGGACCGACGCCAAAACCGGCACCCTGGTACGCGAGGCGGTTGACGTCGACTACATCGTCGTCGCCAACAACAAGGAAGCGCTGGCCCTGGAAAACAACCTCATCAAGCAGCGCAAGCCGCGCTTCAACATCCTGCT
>DATJKY010000645.1:0-1546 GCA_035490955.1 Terriglobia bacterium
TGATATCGAGGCGGGACCGTTATCTTGGCTGACTCCGGTTCTGCAAGTCCTCTGGCCCCTGCGTCGCTGAGAAATTTTTCCTTGCCCCACCCTCCTTGCCTGGGAACGCTGGCTGCCTTCTCCTACGCTTGTCTCCAGAGGCGAAAAAAGCGCCATGGGTGAGGAGCTCGAAAAACTCAAACAGCGCCTGCCGCTACTCGATTATCTGCGGCAACAGAATTGGACGGCCCGGCCTGTAGGTCACGGCCCCGAGTTTGTCGGACTCTGTCCGTTGCACCCGGAAACCCAACCTCCGTTCTACGTTAACGCCCGCAAAAATCTCTTCTACTGCCATGGTTGCGGTGAGGGTGGCGATCTGATTCGCTTGGTCCAGTTATCCCGGCGTCTCTCTTTTGGCCAGACCCTCACCTACCTCCAGCAGCACAGTGCGGCGGCGGACTCTGCCACCGTGCTGGAAGAGACGGCTGCTTTCTATCAATGGCAACTGCAGCTCTGCTCGGAAGCACGCTGCTATCTCCAACAGCGCGGAGTGCACGATCCCGCTCTCATCCAAGATCTGCGCATCGGCTATGCCCCGGGCGCGAGGTTGCGGCGTCATCTCCTGGCTCAGGGTTACTCCCTGGAGTTGCTGCAGCGGACCGGCCTCGTGAACGCCCAAGCCCGCGACGCCTTTTACCGGCGGATCGTGTTTCCCTGTAGCCAGGTCGGAGGCGTCGTGAACCTCTACGGCCGCAGTCTCGGCGACACCTTCCCCCACCGATTCCTTCCCGGCGGCAAGGGCGACCTATTCGCCTGGGAATCGGTTCGCCAGTTTCCCACCGTGATCCTGGTCGAAGGCCTCTTCGATCTCGCCGTCTTGTGGCAGGCCGGCTTTCGCAACACCACCTGCGCCCTCGGCACCCGTCTGACGCCCACCCAGTTTCGCTAGCTTTCCGATCGGCTCACTCGTCGGGTTTACCTCGTCTTTGACCAGGATGAAAACCAAACCGGCCAGGGGGCGGCCCAGCAGTTGGCCCGCCGCCTGGAAGAGGTCGGCGTGAAGGCCCACGTTGTGGCTTTGCCGTCTGGGCATGATCCCAACAGCTACTTCCTCGCCGGCGCCACCGCCGCGGACTTCGCCGCCTGTCTTCAAGGAGCGCCACCTCGATGAAGCTTTCTTTGCTCTCCCAACCCTCCGCTCCCCTCAGCGTCTGTCCCTTTCGCTTAGTGGATGAACAGGGAGCGGAACTCGCTTGGGCGAACGCCTTCCTCGATGCCCAGCGCATTCGCCAACTCTCCCGCTGCTCCTTGCGTGCTTACGCCTATGATTTGTTGCACCTGGCGCGCTGGCTCGACCAGACCCAGCAGGCTCTGGCCCAACTCGATCAATCCCTCCTGCTCGACTATGTTCGCTTCCAGCTTGATTATCAGCCCCCACCCACGGCGACGACCATCAACCATCGTCTGGGCGTGCTGCGCTGTCTGTATCGCTTCCATTACGGACGCGAGATTCCGGCCGGGAAGTCCTATTTCCGCCGCACCTATTGGACGCGATCACCTCTCGGCT
>DATJKY010000646.1:0-8996 GCA_035490955.1 Terriglobia bacterium
CCTTTATCGTGAGCCGTGTTTCCCGCTGTCAGCGCCAATTAGTCCCAGGGATCCGTCCCATAGGCGCTAACTTAAGCCGTCTTTGATGTGGCCCCGGCAGGGGACAACCCGGATTTAGGAGCAAGAAGAAGCCAACTCCCGTCTTAAGTTCGCGCTTATGGGATCCGCCCTTGATATCCCTTTGTAGGAGGAGAGATAGCCGACTACAGCAAAGGCAGCTCATGAAGGAGCCCATCGGGCAAACTTCTCGGATCGGACCCTCAGCTCAGCCGCGGCCTCCGTAGATTGTCTGAATTGTGAGACAATACCGTGGACTCGCTGAAGATCCGCCAGGCCGATTCAATCCGTGAGGAGGGCGTGAATGTCAAAGATTTCCAGAAGACAGTTTGTCAGGGCGGCAGCGACGGCCGCCGCTGCGGCCGGATTCCTCACCGCCGACGCACTGGAGCTGGGTGCAATTCCCTTAGGCATGCCCATTGGTTGCCAGACGTGGCCCGTCAGGCAGATGATCGCCAAGGACTTTCCCGGCACAATCAAGCAGCTTGCCGAGGCCGGATTTCAGGCGATCGAGCTGTGCTCGCCGGTAGGTTACGCCGATTCGGGTTTCGCCGGCCTAGCCAAGTATACAGGGGCCGAGCTCCAGAGTATTTTGGGGGAGGCCCAAGTCCAATGCGTCAGCTCTCACTTCGACATCAAGGAGCTTAGGGAAAATCAGGCGGGTAGAATCGCCTGGGCCAAAAGCATCGGCCTGACACAAATGATAGTGCCAAGCCTCGGCGGGCCGCGGCACCCGACGATGGATGACGTGAAGCGAGCGGCCGACGAATACAACAAAATGGGCGAACAGGCGGCCAAGGCCGGCATCCAGCAGGGCCTTCACAATGAGGACTTTGAGCTTACTACGGTCGACGGCAAGCGGACTTATGACTTACTGTTCGACCTTCTCGATCCGAAGCTGGTCAAGTTCCAGTTCCAGGTCTCCACCATTAGCCGTGGCTACGACGCCGCCGAGTACTTCGACAAGTACCCAGGCCGCTTCATTTCGATGCACGTCCAAGGTTGGTCCGCAGAAACCAGGAAGATAACGGCGGTTGGCCAGGGCACCCTCGACTGGAAGAAAATCTTTACAGCAGCGAAAACGGGCGGCATCAAGAATTACTTTGTGGAAATGAACCTGGAGTTGATGAAGGCTAGCGTTCCCTACCTTCGCAACCTGCAAGTCGAATGAAGGCCTGAGTTCTCATGTTCCAAACAAGGCCAGCATGGGGCAGGCGGAACGTCGCGAGGCCCGTTCGCGCCTACCACGTTCCGTCTACCACCCACTGGCTTAAGTCGTCTTGGCGAGGTTGAATTGGCGCTCAGCTTCGGAGTCGCGTCCCATCACTTGATACGCGCGACCCAGATTGTAGTGGGCCTTGGCAAAACCGGGCGCGAGTTCGACAGCACGCTCTAGGGCACGAACCGCATCATCATTTCGCTTGAGATAGAGATAGAGTTCGCCCAAGGCTTCGTAGCCCTCCGCATAGTCCGGATTGATTTCAACCGAGCGCTGGAACTGGCGCACAGCGTCGTCTACGCGGTTCTTCTTGAGATAGGCCGCGCCCAAATTGTAAGCGGCGGAGAAATTTGTGGGATCGAGTTTCAGCGCACGCTGGAAGGAACCGAAAGCGCTCTCGAGATCACCCATCTGAACCTGCGCCAGTCCGAGATAATAAACGGCTAACGCAAACCTGGGGTCGAGCTCGAGCGCGGACTCGAAACGCTCCACGGCCTGGCGAAAATCCTTCATGCGGTAGTAATCGAGCGCCATCAGATAACGGACCGGCATGGAGTTGGAGTCAACCTTCTCTGCCTCCCCGAGCTTGCGTAAGGATTCCTCATAACGACCATGCTGGCCGTCCGACATCGCCTCCGAGACCAGCTCGTACACCTGGATGCGATCCTTAGGATCGGGGAGTGGCTTACCCGTCGTATCGGAGAAAGTGCCGGCCGAAATGGCAACGTAGCCCAGCGAACGCAGCCGGTCGAGCAAGGCGGGATCGGTCAACTCCTTGGCCGCCTCGGCATTTCCTCTGGTCGGGGTGAATCGCCGCATTACGGCATAAAGCTCGTCGTGACGTTCATGAGTGACCGCTTGGCTGCCCTTGACAAGGTTGTTGAGCTCATTCGGATCGACGCGCGTGTCGTAGAGTTCGGGCCGGGGCGCGTCAATATATTTCAAGCCGTGTGCCTGAAGTCCCCGCAACTGGCTCCAGCGAAAGTGCAGCAGGGGCAAGTAGGTCTCGGAATAGAGTTCTGACGAGCTGCCTCCACCCCTTCCGAGGACCTGCCCCAACAAGCTCCGTCCTTGCGCGCTGGGTGGAATAGGAAGCGTGAGCGCCTGCAACAGCGTGGGCATGACATCCACCAGCGAGACCTCGTCGTCGACCACGCGTGGCGTTGCCCCAGGGATTTTAATGAGCAAGGGAACGTGAAGCGTTGAATTGTAGATGAAGAACCCGTGCGTCTTTTCCCCATGCTCGCCCAGACCCTCGCCGTGGTCCCCGGAGAGTACAATCAGCGAGCTGTCGACAAGGTTTCGCTCCTTAAGGAAGGTTACGAGGCGGCCCACCTGTTCGTCGGCAAACGCGATTTCGCCGTCATATTGGCGAGAGTGGTATCGAGTGGCATACGGCTCCGGCGGCGTATAGGGAAAATGAGGATCGTAGAGGTGAACCCAAAGCAGAAAAGGCCGATGAGGATCGCGCTTGAGCCAACTCAGCGCTTCGTCCAGCACGGCGTCGCCGCGGCGCTTCATAAGGTCCAGGTTGGCTTCGTCAAGGCGGTTGAAGTCAAAGTGGTCGAAATACGTATCAAAGCCCTGATTGAGGCCGAAGCGGGAGTCGAGAACCGCAGAGCCAATAAAGGCTGCAGTCGAATAATCGTGGTCATGCAGGACCTTAGCCAGGGTGACGGCGCTCGCCGGCAGTTTGTTGCCGCTGAAGTCGTGCATTCCCGTGGCCATTGGGAAGCTACCGGTGAAGATGGCCGAGTGAGCGGGTAGTGTGATGGGCACCGGGGTATAAGCCTGCGCAAAGCGCGTCGCAGATCGGGCCAGAGCGTCGATGTTTGGAGTTTGAACCTGGGTCGCCCCGTAGCAGCCCAGGTGGTCGGCGCGCAGGGTATCGATTGTAATGAAAATGACGTTGGGCTTGGCTTCGGAACTCGCTTTCGGAGTGGCGTGTTCCCCAAGGATAAGAACGAACAGGCCTAAAACCGTTAAACAAGCGCACTGTGTTTGCCTTCGTCCGCTATGGGAATGGTTGTTCACTGAGCTGACGTTGAGTCCCCAAGGGACACGGAAAACTAACGAGGTTCGGCTTCAGACCGACGAGCCATGACTCCTCACCCCGCTCTCCCGCGACTGGGAGAGCCACACTGTCCCCAAGGGAGAGCGCAAAGAAATCTAGAAGCTCCAACCCTCTCCCAACGGGCCCCAACGGAGGATGCTGAGAGGTCTCAGGCTTGCAATGTAGCCAGAAAAACTTGACTCAAGAGGTCAAGTTCCAAACCTCACGCCTTCGAGGGCCTGCCCGACCCTCTTACCGGTTCCGCGCGGCCTAAAGGGTTACGGCTCGCCGTGCCCTAGCTTTTATTTTACAGCGGATGAACCACTTTGTGTAAGAGCGAGAGCGCTTAGTTAGGGACGTCCAGGCAGGGTGGCTGAGCTCTGCCAGCCGTGCGGTTGAGAGATCCAGTCACGGGTTTCATAATCACTGAGCGTCAATGCCACCAGAATGGCGAACCAAAAGAATGCCGCAACCACGACAATCTTGGTGAGATTCTCGCTGTATTTAAGATGCATGAAGAACAGGAGGACCAGCGTCATCTTGCAGCAAGCGATGGCCAGGGCGACGACGGTATTGAATACGCCCAGATCGACAAAGGCCACCGCGGTAGTGAGGGCGGTAAGTACCATCAGCGTGAAGAAGATTGCAACATAGAGCTTGACGGGAACAACGTGTTGCGGCATTCAGAACCTCCACAAGCAGAAGGACAAAGGGGTAAACGGGAAAATGGGGAAAAGGTAACCGTTTGGGGGTTGCCGTTTTCCCTTTTGCCCATTTCACCGTTTCCCTTCCATGGCGGCTGGCTAGTACCGGCCGCCGATTAAATAGAGTAACGGAAACAGGAAAATCCACACAATATCGACGAAGTGCCAGTAGAGCCCACTGTTCTCGACCGGCGCGAAATGGTCCGGGGAGTACTCGCCGCGCCGCGCCGCCAGCAGCAGAACCAGCAGGATGCCCAGGCCGACAATCATGTGCAAGGCATGCATGCCGGTCATGAAAAAATAAAAGCAAAAGAAAAGTTGTACTTGGGGTACGAGCGCGTTGTGCCGCTGGATGATCTCCAGATTTTCGCCGACGGGACCAAAGCCAAAGCCGGGAATAAGGTGTTCGACATAATCGCGGCTCCACTCAAAGGTAAATTTTATCCCAAGGAACGCGACACCGAGCAGCATGGTTAGAAACAAGTAAGAGACCAGAGCCCTGCGCTTCCCTGTCTGTGCCGAGTGGACCGCCATAGCCATGGTTAGGCTGCTGGCGATCAAGATCGCTGTGTTGGTAACTCCGAAACGCGCGTCCAAGAGACGACTCCCGGCCTCGAAGGCAGCCAAGTAATGTGACCGGTAGACTTCATAGCCGGCGAACAGCCCACCGAAGAACATGATCTCCGTCGCCAGGAATGTCCACATTCCCAGGCTACTGGCAGCGCTCTGCTGGTCTGCATTTTCGAATTGATGGGCGCGGGCGGGTCGCGCGGCGAGCGCGCCGACCGCAATCTCGCTTTCCGACAAATATAACCTCCTTCGGAGCGGGGAAAGGGGGAAAAAGGCACACAGAGAATTTCAAATGGCAAATGGCAAACGGCAAAGTTCAAATGGAGCGGGAAACCATTTGCCATTTGCCTATTGTCATTAGTTTTTTCTCTTTTGCTTTTTCCCCATTTTCCTTTTGCCCCCTTGCTCCTTCGCCTTCCGTTTGCCCGCTTAGGCCCGACTCGGATAGTCATAGGCCTCTTCCGTGACCACCGGTATTTCCTCAAAGTTCTCGGTGGGTGGGGGCGAGGGTGTTTGCCACTCCAATCCTTTCGCTCGCCACGGATTGGGACCGGCAATCGGACCGTAACGCATCGACCAGATCATATAGACAAGGGGAATCAGATAACCCACGCCCAAAATCGAGGCTCCGGCCGACGACATAACATTGAGCACTTGAAACTCCGGAGGGTAGAACGCGTAGCGCCGCGGCATGCCCAGATATCCCAGCATGAACTGCGGGAAAAATGTCAGATTGAAACCTATGAAAATGATCGCTGCCGCCAGCCGTGCCCACTTGTCGGGATAGAGGCGTCCGGTAATCTTGGGCCACCAGAAATGCAGGCCGCCGAGATAACCCATGAGCGCCCCACCTACCATGATGTAGTGGAAGTGGGCAACGATAAAGTACGTGCCAGTCACGTGAACGTCTTCGGCCAGCGAGGAGAGGAATAAGCCGGTGAGTCCCCCCATGGTGAAAAGTCCGATAAATCCCAGGGCATAAAGCATTGGAGCGTCATAGGAGATGGAGCCCTTGTAAAGGGTTGCCGTCCAGTTGAACACCTTGATGGCCGACGGAATGGCCACCAGGAAACTCAACACGGAGAAGACCAGGCCGGCGTACACGGACATGCCGGTGACGAACATGTGATGTCCCCACACGAGAAAGCTTATCACCGCAATGGCGACGCTGGAGAAAGCGACGAAGCCGTAGCCAAAAATCCTTTTCCTGGCTCCGGCGGTGACGAGCTCGCTGATCACACCCATGCTGGGCAGAATCATGATGTAAACCGCAGGGTGGGAGTAGAACCAGAACAGGTGCTGGAAAAGCAGGGGGTCGCCGCCGAGGGCGGGATTGAAGATTCCAACATGAAGCAGGCGCTCCAGAGCTAGAAGCACGATGGTGATGGCTAACACTGGGGTGCCGAGGAGCTGGATGATGCTGGTGGCGTAGTGGGCCCATATAAACAGGGGCAAGCGGAACCAGGTCAGTCCCGGCGCGCGCATCTTGTGGATAGTCACCACAAAGTTCAGTCCGGTCAAGATTGACGAGAAACCGGCGATGAAAATGCCCAGCGCGGCGGCGATGACGTGAGTATGGGCGTAGGTGCTGCTGTACGGCGTATAAAATGTCCAGCCGGTGTCCACACCTCCGGAAAAGATTGCACTCAGAGCGAGAATGGCGCCGATGATGTAAAGGTACCAGCTCAGCAGATTGACGCGCGGAAAAGCCAGGTCTCGCGCTCCGATCATCATGGGGACGAGAAAATTGCCCAGGGTGGCAGGGATGGACGGAATTAGAAAGAAGAAGATCATCATGATCCCGTGCATGGTGAAGAGTTTGTTGTACGTTTCGGGCTGGACAAGCGCACCCTGGGGCACGATCAGATGCAGGCGCATCACGACAGCGAATGCTCCACCCACCACGAACATGACCGTAATCGACGCCAGATACAGCAGTGCGATGCGCTTGTGGTCAGTGGTCAGCAGCCATGACTTGATGCCGTAGTCGGCGTTCAGATAATTAACGCGAGACTGCAACGAGGTCTCCGGTAATGCAACAGTGCTCATTTCTCTGCTGCCTTCCTTTCCGGCTGCCGCTCTTCGGAGCCGAGCGACTTAACGTAAGCGATCAGTTGCAGAATCTGTTCCTCGCTGACCTGTCCCTGGAACGTCGGCATGATGGAAGGCGAAGGATACCCGGCCACAATCTTCGCGGAGGGCTGCAGAATGGACTCTCGAATGTAAGCGTCATCTGCGATCACCATCTGACCGCCCGCGAGCTTCACAGGTTTGCCGTAAACACCCTGCAGCACCGGGCCTCGGCCGGTTCCGTCGGCAATGTGGCAGGTGATGCAGCCGAGTTGATTAAAGAGCCTTGCCCCAGCCTCAGCCATCGATTCGCCTTTCGCGCTTCCGCTCAACCACTGTTCGTAATCCGCCGGAGTCATGACGTAGACCCATCCGATCATGGCGGCGTGCTCGGCGCCGCAATACTGCGCGCAGAAGAGATGGAACTTACCGGTCTTGGTGGCCTGGAACCAGATCATCGAGTACCGTCCGGGCAGAACGTCCTTCTTCACCCGGAAGGCAGGGATGTAAAAATCGTGGATCACGTCCTCCGAGGTCATCGTCAACTTCACCGGCTGACCCAGCGGCACGTGCAGCTCGTTGATCTCCTGGTTTCCCTCCGGATGCTGCAGTTTCCACATCCACTGCTTGCCGACCACGAAAATCTCCATCGAGGCCGCGGGAGGCCGCGAGTTGCGGAAGTAGAGACTCGACGCCCAGATGAACAAGACGGCGACCAGGACTAGGGGAAAGCCCGTCCAGGCAAGCTCCAGGGGAAGAGAGCCCTCGACCTGGGTGGCCTGCTCGTCTTGGGAGCGGCGGCGGTACCTGACCATAAAGTAGAATATGGCGAGGAAGATGAGGGCGGTAAAGAACAAGGTGATCGCCGTCAGGAAATAATGAAGATGATCTACCCCCACCGCAATGGTGGAGGCTTGATCAGGATGTAATGGAAGACCCGGTCCCATTAGTGTTGTCCAATCGATAATTGCCGGTGAACCGGCATTCATAGGCCGGGGCCGGTGGCGCAGAGTTCGTCCCTTTCGAACTCTGCGGTTCTTCTTCGGGACGATCCGCAGACTTTCTGAGAGGCGAAAGTCTGCGCTACCCGCTTGCCTCGGCCGAGACCGGTCCCGCAGGCGCGGGAGTCGGCCCTACGCGCCGCTCAAATCCGCAATTCGTGGCCGTCTACTCGCACGCCTTCTTTGCCCAGTGCCGTATATCGTTCTCTTCGAAACAGCACCAGCAAGAGGATGCCTAGCCCCACCACCGTGGCCAACGCGGCCAGTTTCATGACATTAGCGATGACCAGTCCGTACTTTCCGGTCACAGGATCGTAGTGGTAGCAAAAGAGCAGCACCTGGTCGGAAGGCGAGCCAATCCTGTTAGCCGAGGCCTCGACCAAGCCCAGCCGCAGGTCGCGAGGTGGATACTGAATGCCGTAGAAGTACTTCGAGATTCTGCCTTGTGGGGTGAGCACCACGACGCCGCTGGCATGGGCATACTGGTCTGTTTCGTGATCGTAGGCATAGCGGTAGCCCACCGCCTCCGCCAAGCGCCGAATCGGATTCTCGTCACCGGTAAGAAAATGCCAGCCGTGCGCCGCCCCAGCCCTGCCGTAAAGACCCACGTAGACCTCCTGCTTGGCCCTTGCGAGGTTGGCTTTTTCGTGAGGGTTAATGCTGACCGTCACCACATTAAACTGTTTGCCGACATCGAACTGGAGAACCTGGAAACTGCGCAGAAGACCGTTGAGGACCTGGGTGCAGAGCATCGGGCACTCGTAGTACACAAGAGCGAGCACCACCGGCTTCTCGCCAAAGTACTCTGCGAGTTGGACGGTTCGTCCTGTTTCCTCCCGGAAAGGCAGGTCCAGGGGAACCTGCCCATCGAGTTTCTGGTCAATTCCCACGTCACTCAGCAATTGCGGTCGGCCTTGGACTTGTGCGACGACTGAAGATGCGCTCAGCCAGACAAGGGCAGAGGCGCAGCAAAGAATGACCGTCGATGGGTAGCGCGGCTTTGCCGCCTGCTGTGCGGAAAGCCTCCGGCTTTCCGGGAAGGAGCCTAATCTAAAGACTTTATTGTTCTTCTCTTTTTGCCCACCGGGCCGGAAAGGCTGAGCCTTTCCGCACAGCAGTCGGCAAAGCCGCGACTCAAGGCCGGGCCAACCCCACGCCCCACGATCGCCGATCACTGGTTGACTCCCTTCGGTGGAGCATTGGCACGTACCGGAAGACCTCGCTGTGCGAGCAGGTCCATCGCACGGCTGACGGGAATCCTTACTACTCCGGCCTGCCTGTCCGCCCAACTGTAAGTGTTAAGTATTTCGTCTTCCGAGGCA
>DATJKY010000647.1:0-3991 GCA_035490955.1 Terriglobia bacterium
TTTACAAAAAGTACTTCCACATTGGTGTGGCCGTGGACACGGATCGCGGGTTGTTGGTTCCCGTGATCCGCGATGTCGACAAGAAAAACATCGTCGAGCTTTCCGTGGAGCTTGCCCATGCTGCGGAGAAGGCGCGCAATAGGAAATTGGCGCTGGAGGATATGGAAGGGGGCGTATTCACGATTACCAATCTCGGAGGAATCGGCGGCACGGCATTCTCACCCATAGTGAACGCCCCAGAAGTTGCTATTCTAGGGATTTCCCGCGCCCGCATGGAGCCCGTTTTGGTTAATGGCACTTTTCAGTCCCGAATGATGTTGCCTGTCTCGCTGTCCTACGATCACCGTCTGATCGATGGAGCCGACGCGGCTCGGTTCTTGCGCTGGGTGGCTGAGGCGTTGGAACAGCCGTTCCTGCTGTCGATCGAAGGCTGATTTGAAATCTTGAATCCATCTTGAATCTGAAATCTTAAATCTGAAATCTGATTTGGGGGGGCATGAGCGAGGAGCCGAACAGCACACAATTGGCGGTTATTGGCGGCGGGCCCGGTGGGTACGCGGCCGCATTCCTGGCAGCGGACTTGGGTCTGCAGGTGGTTCTGATCGACCCGGAGTTGAATCCTGGCGGCGTATGCCTGTACCGCGGTTGCATTCCCTCCAAGGCCTTACTCCATGTTGCCAAGGTCTTGACCGAGTCGCGTGAGGCGAAGCGTTGGGGGATTGAGTTTTCCCAGCCCAATGTGACGCTGGAAAAGCTGCGCGCCTGGAAAGAGGGCGTGGTCCAGCGGCTGACGGGCGGACTCGGACAGTTGTCCAAACAGCGACGCGTTCGCTACCTGCGGGGTGAAGCTACCTTCATTGACGCCCGAAACTTGAAGATCAAGAAACCGGACGGCAGCGAAGAACGGTTGGGCTTTCACAACGCGATCGTTGCCACGGGTTCGCGCCCAGCCGCCCTGCCAGGTATCTCGCTCGCAAGTCCGCGGATTTTGGACTCGACAACAGCCCTGGAGATTCAAGACATTCCCAAGACCATGCTCGTGGTGGGCGGGGGCTACATCGGCCTCGAACTAGGCACGGTCTACGCGACACTAGGCACCCAGGTCTCAGTGGTGGAAATGATGCCTGGCCTGCTGCCGGGAGTGGATCGTGATCTCCTGACGCCTTTGACAAAACGGTTGGAGGGCTTGTTCCGCTCCATCATGCTTAACACCAAGGTTGGCGAGATGCAGGAGCAGAAGGACGGCATCCGTGTGAAGTTCATGGGGCCGGAACTTGCGGCACCGGAGGGGGTCTTTGAGAAGGTGCTGGTCTCCGTGGGCCGCAAACCCAACTCTCAGGTGCCAGGACTGGAAAAGACCAAGGTGGAGCTCGACCAGCGTGGCTTCATCAAGGTCGATCTGCAGCGCCGAACCACGGAGCCAAGCGTCTTCGCCGTCGGAGATGTCGCCGGCGAGCCCATGCTTGCCCACAAGGCGACACATGAAGGACGCGTTGCCGTCGAAGTTATCGCCGGCCACAAGGTGGCATTTGAGCCTCGCGCTATTCCCGCCGTAGTGTACACTGATCCAGAGATCGCGTGGTGCGGCCTGACGGAGGAACAAGCCAAACAGGAGAAGCGGTCCGTCAAGGTTGTGCGCTTCCCCTGGGCGGCCTCCGGGAGAGCTCTTACCCTCGACCGGCCTGATGGAGTCACTAAGCTCGTCATTGACCCTGAGACGGAATGCGTTCTGGGAGTGGGAATCACAGGGAGTGGCGCGGGGGAGCTCATCGCCGAGGGCGTATTGGCTGTCGAGATGGCTGCCTCGGCTATGGATGTCGCGTTGAGCATTCACCCCCATCCGACCCTTTCCGAAACAGTAATGGAGGCTGCGGAGGTGTTCTTCGGCAACGCCACCGACCTGTACCGACCCAGGAAGTGACCCTAAAACGTAACAGACAGCTGAACGCCGGCGACAGCCACTCCCGGAATACTGGATCCGCCTGGCTTCCAGATGTACTGGAAGTCAGGAGTGACGGCCAGGTAGGGGCGGTAGAGCCAGCGGTAATTCACTTCCAGTACCTGCTCGGCGCTGGTGCCAGGAACGAGGTTGCTCACCCGTCCGTAAATCCAGCCCAGCGAAACGACATCGTTCTTGCGCGCCCGGATCAGCCCCTGATAGCTTGCCCCAGCACCACAGAATAAGGGCAGGATACTGATGAGCGGCTTTGAATTGTAGGCCCAACTCCCCCAAACTGTTAATCCCCGCGGGGTGCCGGGGCCGTCGGGCTGATAGACCACCTCCTGACCCATGGCAAATACTCCTGTGTATCCGCCACTTTTAGTTTGGCCATCAGGAAACGTCGGGAACGAGTTATTATCGGTTATCAGGCCCAGCGTGTACTCGCCTTGCTTGCCCTGGTCGTTTGCTATTTGGTGCGGAAAGTAGCTGACTTCTGCCACAACCAAGGCGCCTTTGTTTCCCTGCTGCAAAGTCCAGTAGGTCCCATGGTTCTGCCCGTTCGCCGAATCAAGATTGTTATTGAAAAGCCCCGCGGAGATCTGAACCACAGGCGTGACATTATAGCTTGCCTGTGCGCCCCACTCCGTTCCCGTAGGTGGACCGAAGAAGCTGATGTCGTTGCCGCCCAGAGGATACGGATTAGGGTTGATGCCGTAATTCACGTAGTTGGTTAATACCGGAAGAGTTACGAAGGTATTCGCCGCTGCGAGACGGCCGACCACCATTGTGAGGTTGTTCTTGAGTAGGGTTTGTTGCAGGTACAATTCTCCAAGGTAGTAGGATGGGGCGTAAAGCGTATTAACAGGAAACAGGTTATGCAGGGAGCCGCTCAAGTTGTCCCCGGTGCCCCAGGAGCCTCCGACGTACAGTGACATTCCCGGAATCTTGAGGAGTTTCTCAAGATTAACGTTAAGACCGGCCACCAATTGACCCGCATAGCCCCAAATTTGATGTGGTCCGCCGGTCACGTTGGTCTGTAACACCCCCGTATAGGACAAGACCGGTGAGAGTCCAAGTTGCCGCATTTTGGCGCGAACACCGTTCCAACTCTTCGAAAGAGCTTCGTCCCAATCGAAGTCCTCATCCTTGCAACCGGTGTGACGCCGGCACGGATCGGCGGAATGCGGGCAATTCCGCCTCTTCGGTTTGGGAGCGGAGACTGGAACCTGCGATGTTTGTGGGGAGGCTGTGGGCGCCTGGGGTTTGGCATCTGCACCACCATTGTTCTCTGCTTCCCCAGGAGGATCAACGGGGGATATCTGCTGAGAAAAAACGCAGCTCGAGAAGATTGTTGAGAACAGTATCCACGCTATCGCGACCAACAACGCCTTGGGCAGAATTCGGATAGGTTCGAGAGGCAAGATCCGAAGTCTTGTTACTACACCGAGCCTTCCCTCATTAGCGGTAAGCGGAGAGCGCAACCTGTTGTTTCTGATTGTTGCGAAGCACAGTCTGAAAGCGCTGAGCATCGGAAGCTCTCATGTGGGAAAACTCCGCCGTACTCTACGCCTCGTACTGCACCAGGGTTGCCATGCCGGCGGCCAAGTGCCACAGAATGTGACAGTGGACATACCATAGCCCGGGGTTGTTAGCATCAAACTCCACCGTGACGCTAGTTTGACCGGGGACCAACACGGTGTCTCTAACGGGTCCCGTGAACCGGCGATCGTTGATTGCGACCACCTCAAAGGAGTGCCCGTGAAGGTGCATGGGGTGTGACATGGGTGTTTCATTGACGAACTTGAGCGCCACTCGCTGCCCGGACTTCACCTGTACTTGTGCCTTTTGGCTGCCTGGATTGCTCACGTCAAATGCGACGCCATTGATCAGCCATTCGTACCGACTCATGTTGCCTTGTAAGCGCAAGATGCTGGTTTGATCGGCTGGCTTGGCTTCTAGCGGATTCACGGCAACGAGTTCACTTTCCAGTCCCAGTGTAAGCAGGCCGGTAGGAGAAGGGCCCGTAACCGGCTGGCGCGTGACCTTGGC
>DATJKY010000648.1:0-5523 GCA_035490955.1 Terriglobia bacterium
TACCCTTGGGATGGTCCCCACCTCCTGACTCGAGCTTTTCTAACCAACTCTTGCCTCCGGGTTCGACTCGCAGCCAGCCCGGATCGCCGCCCTCTCGCTGAAGCTGCGCCCGTAGGTCGGAAATGGCGTCTTCATCCGATTTGATATCCTGCTTCTTGGCTTCGATTTCCGCCTGCAGCTTGTTAATGTCGGAGCGGGAATACTCCTGGTGCAGGGTCTTCAGGGGATCGGGGTAATACTGCAACTGGTTGATGCTAAGCTGTTGCTGCAGGACTGCCAGTTGCCGCTGGTCAAGTTCCAGCTTGGCCTGAAGGCTACTCATGGTCTTGCGATAGTAGTGCTCGTTGTGTTCTGCGGGTGTCCCTTCTGGCGTGGCAGTAGAAGCCTCAGGCCCTATCACACTGATGCCACCCGACCCGGTAGGGATGTTGTCATTGGTAAAGACTTTTGCGGGTTTGCTTTGTTGGGCTTGCTGTGCTTTCAGTTCGCGAGCCTTTTCGCCCAAGGAAGGCTCCTGAGTTGACGACTGCTGGGAAGGTTCCGAGGCGCCGGCGAAGCCACCTGTCAGAATGAGGAGAACAGCAATTCGAACGCAGCGGACAAACGAGAAATGAGTTATCATAGCGCACCTCTAACTGTTAAGTTACCCCCAAAGGCCAGCCAGAAGCAAGTCTCTCATGGTCTGTAGGGGTACGGCGTGCCGTACCCTCGGCAGTTTTGTGCGGTCGTCCATAAGGAGAGGGCAAGCCCTACCCCTACGTGTTAACTTCATACTCTCATGGATGAATTGCTGAAGTGGCGCGACGAGTTTCCCATCCTTGGCCGAACGACCTACTTGATTTCCAACTCTCTTGGTGCCATGCCGCGTGGCGTCTACGCCTGCCTGCGCGATTACGCCGAGGCTTGGGACACCCGCGGTGTGCGCGCTTGGGAAGAGGGCTGGTGGGAAATGGCGGTCAAAGTGGGCGACCGCATAGGCGGGTTGCTCGGAGCTGCAGCCGGTGACATCTCACTTCACCAAAACGTGACCCTCACCCAGGCAGTGATTGCCTCCTGCTTCGATTTTGCCGAGCCACGCAACAAAGTCGTGCTGGTAGATATGGAATTTCCCTCCATCATTTATTTCTATACAGAGCTGCAGCGGCGCGGCGCACGGGTGGAAGTGGTCAAGAGCGAGGACGGCATCCGTATCCCCCTGGAGAAGCTGCTCGCTGCTATCGACGAGAACACCCTACTGGTGCCAGTGTCCTATGTTCTTTTTCGCAGCGCTTGCATCATGAACGCGCGCGCCGTCGTCCAGCGCGCACACGAAGTTGGCGCGCACGTCATTCTCGACACCTTCCAGGCGGCTGGGACCGTGCCTCTCGACCTTCGCGAACTTGAAGTGGACTTTGCCGTAGGGGGTGTGCTGAAGTGGCTCTGCGGCGGCCCGGGTGTTGCTTATCTCTACGTGCGCTCGGACTTGAGGAGCAAGCTTTGTCCCACCCTAACGGGGTGGATGGCTCACCAGCGGCCTTTCAGCTTCGAAGTGGGTCGCATCGAGCGTCGCGACGACGCTTTCCGCTTCCTAAACGGCACGCCGCACATTCCCGCTCTCTACGCCTGCCAGCCGGGCCTGGAGATCATCCACCGTGTTGGAGTGGACCGCATCCGCGCGAAATCCGCGCGCCTGACCCAACGTTTGATTGACGGCGCGCTAGGCCGCGGCTGGACCGTTAACACTCCTCTCAACCCCGCGGAGCGCGCCGGCACAGTTTCTGTGGAGTGCCAACACGCGCCTGAGGTAACGCGCCAACTGCTGGCGCGCGATATCCTCGTCGACTACCGTCCCAAGGCCGGCATTCGGCTTTCTCCTCACTTCTACAACCGCGAAGAGGAGATCGACTTCGCCCTTGAACAGATCGCCGAGATCCTGGAGACCCGCGCCTGGGAACGCCCTTAGGGATTGCACTTCCGATTTTGCAAATCTTTTACCTCGCGTGGACAAATCGGTGTGCGGGTTTCGGCCAGCTGGAAGGCGTCGCTGGCATCCCCTCTTTGTTCCAAGCCGTGGATGGCAACCTCTGGGACACTAGTTTTGAGAGCTCCACCTTCAGTAACGGCAGCGTCTTCGCGATCAGCCCGCAGGATGGCGCCGTCGTCCACACGTTCCCCTTCGACGACTCGAACGGCAGCCAGCCTCTCTCCTCGGTGATCCAAGGGGCCGATGGCAAGATTTACGGCACGGCGGAACTCGGCGGAGTGGTTTCTCAAGGCTATGGTGACGGAACGGTTTGGAGCCTGGATGCTGGCTTACCGGTGCCGGCACCCTCCATCGCAGCTTTCACGCCGTCAAGTGGCGCTGTGGGCTCGAAGGTCTTGATTCGCGGCAACAACTTCATCGGCACAACAGCGGTCACGTTTAACGGTGTGAGTGGTACGTTCAGGGTTGTCAACGTGAACTTCATCACCGCGACCGTTCCTGCCGCTGCCACCACTGGCCCGATCTCGATTACCAACCTCGGCGGCACAACCACGACTACGCCGGGCTTCACCGTCCGATAGCCGGAATCACTTTAGCCCAGGGATAACGGCTCGGGTCCTGCCCGACAGGCCCGAGCCCTTGCTTCGAGTTCACAAGAGCCTCTATCCATCGACTGGGCAGCGGGATCCCGCGCCAGACGGGACCCGATCCCCTTAGGGGGCGAGTGAGGCAGCGCCTTCCGTCCGGGCGTAGTAGCCCCGGCGAGCGTAGACCATGTATTGCCTTCCGTTGACCTTCGAGCCATCGGTGACACGAATTTCGATCTCTCGAAAAGCGCCGTCCAGCCGCGGGTTGGTGCTGTAGTAGCCAAAGCTGTAACGCTGCTTCAAGCGGGAGATGACGGTGGCCATTGCTGAGCCCATCGCCTCGACGCTGTTGGCATCGATCACTTCTCCACCCGTCTCACGGGTGATCTTCGCCACGGACACGTCGCGGTAGATCGGAAGAAGGACGGTCATTGAATGGGGATGCAGCCCTGGCTCTACCCGGATGCTGTAAATCACGGCCTGCGACTCGAGCGCCTCGTGGATGACCCGCTTCTCATCGGCGTAGCCCTGGAGGGTGTTGTCATTGTCGGAAATTAGGATGATGTCATGCCGGCAGTCTGGCGCGGCATTGGCGAGGTAAAGCGCGGCCTCAAAGAGGGCGTCCGCAATGACGGTGGCGCCCCCGGCTCGGATGGCTGCAATTCCATCGGCGATGCTGTGCCGGTTTCTCGTCAAACCTACCCGCAATGCGGTCCGGGCGGCAAATTCAAATAAGGCCACTCGGTCGTCTGGCTTGAGTGCCGAGAGGGTATCATAGGCCACCCGATGTAGTTGCCTGAGGGCGGGACCCATGCTTCCGCTGGCGTCTACGACCAGGGCCACCGCCAAGGGCAACTCGTCGCGCGAGAAATGACGTATCTGCTGCTCGACGCTGTCCTCGTAAATGTGAAAGTTTTCCTGGGCCAAATCGTTGACGATTCTACCGTCCTGATCGCGCACCGTCGCCTCGACGACGACCAGATTCACGTCCGCCCGGAGCATGAAAGCGCCCGTCGCCCCGCCTGAAACACCCGGTCGCTTAGCGGGCGTGGCGGCCGGGGAAGCTGGCGGCGGGGGAGAGGACGGAAGCTGGCTGGGAGCACCTGTCGTACCTCCCAGGGCGAAGACGAGGCCCACGATAGTTTGAGACACCCACCCGCTTCTCATCGTGCCTTGCCGATTTCTCCGATGCGGGCAACTGCAAACGTGTTGTCCAGCCCAGTGGGCCGGAAGGTGTCAAAAAATCGCGGCTCTGCCGCCTGCTGTGCGGAACGGCTCAGCCTTGCCGGGCCCCAAGCTAAGATTAAACTCCTTGGGCTGAGCCGCTTGCCGGAAAAGCCGTTCGATTCCTCGTTTGCGGTCGCAAGGGCCTGAGAGACGGCAGCCGGAATCCCAGCCGGCAGAGTCCCGCTGAAGACGTAACGACGAGCGGAGAGGCGCAGGTAATCCATCAATTCTTTTGGACCGGCTATGTAGCCGCCACGAACTCCCAGTCCCTGGGCTGTGGAGCCGACCCAGAAGTCGAGGCGATCCTCCACGCCCAGCTTTTCGGGTATGCCGCGGCCCGAGTCGCCCAAGACGCCCGTCCCGTGGGCATCGTCTACGAATAACATCGCGTCAAATTCCTTGCAAAGATCAGCGATTTCAACCAGGGGAGCCACGCGAGCGCTCATCGAAAAATATCCATCAGTGGCGATAAGCTTGGGAGCTGCGGGGTAACAACTGCCGCAGATCTTCCCTCCACCTGCTGGTGCGCCGACGTATAGCCAGAGATAATGCCCGAACCAACGGTGCCGGCGCCATAGCGCGCGGTAACTTGCTGAAAAGCTCTGATCACCGCAGGATGGTTGGACAGCCCCAGGTAATCGGGGGAACAAACGAAGAGCACGTGCGTCCCCGAATCACGTTATGCCGCAAATCCCATTAACAGGGGTCTGGCGGAACGACCAGAGGAGTCTCAGTTTTGCTCAGCGTAAGGGAAGTGTGGGGCAGAAACCATGACGGCGGGGCTGAAGAGACTGTGTGAAAACCCGAGTTTGCTTCTCGTAGAGGCCGGCTTCAGCCGGGCATCTTGTTGAAAAAACTTTGCCGGCCTAAAGGCCACCGCTACGAAAAGAGCCCTGGGGATGGGTTTTCACACAGTCTCTGAAGCGCCGCCCTTCCGGAACGCGCCACAACACTTTTTCCGCAGCCTGTAAAGCCGTACCCTGACGCGGCCGGAGCGAACGCTTGTTTGCGTCAGTAAGTACCAGCACAGCCGCAGCGGGCAGCGATGAATAAGACTTTGGGTTTTGGTCTCAACTCAAGATGGCCTCAGCGTCGATGGTTATCTGCACCTCATTACCCACAACAAAGCCGCCTTTGTCCAGCGCGCTGTTCCAGGTGACGCCAAAATCGTGCCGGTTGATCAGCGTCTGGGCCAGGAATCCGGCACGAGTCTTGGGTCCCTTATCGACGCCACCTTCCCACCAAGGCGTCGCCCACTGCCCCAGATAGCTGACCTTCAAACTCACGTCGCGAGAGATCCCTCGGATAGTCAGCCGCCCCAACAGGATGTAATCGTGGTCGCCAACCAGTTCAACCTTGTCTCCAGTGAAGGTAATCTCCGGGTGGTGCTCCACATCGAGGAAGTCCGCACTGCGAAGGTGCGCGTCTCGGTCCGGTTCGCCTGTCCAGAGCGATTTGGCATCGATGCGAACTTGAACCCGGGATTCACACGGGTTCTGTGGATCAAACACTAGCGTTCCTTGGACGTTTTTGAAGTGGCCTCGGACGTGAGTGACCATCATGTGCCGCGCGCAGAACTCAGCAGCGGTGTGTCCGGGCTCGAAAAACCACTCCGCCATGTTTGATCCTCACCGACAGCTCAGATGGAGTAAAAGGCCCGCCGATATCGTACCAGACTTCAAGGCTTCCTGGCTATTACGATGAAAGCGCGGCGATGGTACCGAATCGATGATCCGAAGCGAGCAT
>DATJKY010000649.1:0-11599 GCA_035490955.1 Terriglobia bacterium
GAGACCGTTCAGTTTCTCAGTGAGGAACAACGAATTGGTATCCAGCCTGTAGGGCGTGAGGAGTTCCGATCCAACGGCGATGATTTCGGCGTCCATCTGAAGGCAGTGACCAGTGGCCCGCCGCGGCGGGACGAGTGACCGTCAAGACTGATTGGGTTTGCGTTGTATCAGGGCATGGCTTTAGAGGCTGCGGCAAAAGTGTTGTGGCGTGCTCCGGAAGGGCGGGGCGTCAGAGTGAAAACTGCCTTCTTCAGCGGCTGCGCCGCCTGCTGTGCGGAAAGGCTCAGCCTTTCCGTTCACCAGGCGGAGAGATGGCCCTTAGAAATGAAGGCGCAGCCGCTTCGCCCGAAGCGACGTTTTCCCCAACACATTCAACAATTTGTGGTTAGGGCGTCGGCGCGGCGGGGCTGAAGCCCCGCCCTTCTGGAGCGCGCCACAACACTTTTGCCGCAACCTCTAAAACCATGCCCTGATACACCAGGAATCGAACTTGCGGTCGACCCCGGCTAAGTAAGTCAACACAATTTCTGAACGCACACTATCCTCGTCACTGCAGTAATGGTTTGCCCTCAATGTCAATGAAAAGTTCCACCAACGAATTGTTGGTGGCCAGCATCATGGAGCGATGCCGGGTAAAGGCCAGCCCTACAATGTTGTACCCGGAGATGACCAAGCCTGGCTTGCCGGCGGGCGTCAGGCGTACGACACCTCGCTGTCCGGCTAGCGACGCCGCTGCATAAAGGTTTCCCTGTACATCAAAAGCCAGGCCCTGTGGGCGCCCGAGACCACGATAGAACGTGGAGACCTCTCCGGCGGGACTCACGCGGTAGATCTGGTCAAAGCTCGACGTGGTGGGGCCGGTCACGTAGAGGGAGTTTTCAGGTCCAAAGGCCAAGTGGTAAGCCGAGACGCTCGCCTCGAGCGTGGCAAAAACAAAAATTTGCCGCTCGCGGTTAATCTTGAAGATGGTACCGCTGCGATCACCGACATAAAGATTCTCGCCCTGATCGAAAGCGATGCCCGTAGCCACTCCCATGCCCTCGGCATAGACGGAACGGTGGCCGTCGGGGGTCACCTGGTAGATCGTTCCCTCCATGCGGCTGGAAATATAGAGCAGCCCGTCGCGATCAAATGCCAACCCGGTAGCATTCATCAGATCGTGCAAGAAAGGACGGGAGGTGTGGTTGCGGTCGATTCTGTAAACACTCACCGGAACCTTCTGCCCACGGCTTCCGCTGAATGTGGTGAAGACGTTCCCGGCGGAATCGACCGCAGGGTTGGCCACCGGGTGAAGTTCGTCGGCGATAGTCATTCCCACGGCGACAGACACCGGGGCGCTAATGGCGTGTGCCGTCGCGACGGTCAATTCACCACTAGTGACACCTTCGGGCACCCGCACCACGAGCCGGTTGGGCGAGCTAACCATCAGGCTACCTGCTTGGTCCCCAAAGCGGACCGTGGGCCTGGACCGGCCGTTTTCTGTGAAGCCGCTGCCTTGGATCGCCAATTCCCCGCCGGGGATCGCTGCCCTCGGCGACACATTCTCAATGCGCGGTTTCCCCTGAGCTGACGCCATATTCTCTCCTGCTTTGTAGACGCCCCACTTGTTCACCTTTTTCCACAAGCTCATTTCAGTACCAGTCCCACCGCAGACAGCCCGGCCATGCTGTAAACGCCGGCCACGACATCATCCGTCATGATGCCCCATCCCCCTGGCAGGTGCTCGGCCCGCCCGGCAGGAAACGGCTTGATAACGTCGAAGAACCGGAAGAGCGCGAATCCCGCAAGCAGCACCTTCCAGGAAGCGGCGGGACAAAACAGGAACGTTACCATCTGGCCGACCACCTCGTCGACCACCACGGGGCTGGGGTCCCCGCAGCCGAAGTACCTTTCCGCGTGGCCGGCAGCCCAAACACCGAGGCCGAAAATGCCTGACGCCGTGAATCCCACGATCACGCTCAGCCGCGCCGCGGTTAGCGGCAGGCGCTGCAACGCAGCTACCACCACCAGTCCCACGGCCGCGCCAACCGTACCCGGCCAAACAGGAAAAAAACCGACACCACCAGAGGTCGCAATCCACACCGCTAGTCCTCGGTGCTCCGTCATTCCCCACTCTCTTGGGTCGCGCTCGCCGTTTCCTCCTCCTCCCAGCCTGTAACCCCTTTGATCCTTTCTACCTTGTCCGCCGACGTCGAAATGTAATAGCGGCCGGCAAGCCAGTTGTCGAGATCGATCAGTTTGCAGCGTTCGCTGCAAAACGGACGGAGAGGGTTGCCTTTCACAAACGTCTCTTGCCTGCAGATCGGGCAGCGCATTGCAGTGCTCGGTGGTTAGAGCGGCTGGGACCCGGCCGCTCGAAACTGGCAACTGACCTGTGGTTGAATCTGTACCAGGCCGAGCACAGGGCGTGTGGGGCGTGCTGCCGCTCCCAAGAAGTGTTCTGCCCCCAGGTGTGCCACCAGATCGTAGTCAGACGAGTCAGTAATCGTAGCCCAACGGAATTCTCCCGCGCGCGGCGTGCTGCCCCCAAAATCATTGATGAGGATATGACCGTCAATCTCGGGAGCTTGCGACTCCAGCCGACCACGAAAGAGCAGATCGGTCTCTTCCGAGCGGCCTTCCACCAGCACGGGAAAGACTTTTCCAATTTTCTGCCGCAGCCCGCGGCGGGAAATCCGCCGTTGCGCGGCCATCAACCGGCGCTGGCGCTTACGCGCCGTTGCCGCCGGCACTTGATCGGGCAGTTGGAAGGCACCCGACGTCTCCTGGTTAGAGTAAAGGAAGACACCGAGATGGTTGAACTGAGCTGCCTCCACGAATTCCAGCAGGGCAGCGAAGTCCGCTTCGGTCTCTCCTGGGAAGCCCACGATCATCGTCGTCCGCAATGTAACTCCGGGGATGGCCAGCCGGATTCTCTCCAGCATCTTCAGAAACTGACCTCCGTGCGAACCCCGGCGCATCCGTTTCAATACCGACGCGCTCGAGTGCTGCAACGGAATGTCAAAGTACTTGCAAATCTTGGGCTCGCTCGCCACCGTTTCAATCAGTTTGTCGCTGACACGGTTGGGGTAGACATAGAGAAACCGAAGCCAGACCAGATCAGGAATTCGAGCCAGTTGGCCGAGGAGCGTGGCCAGGCCGTCGCGCATGCCGAGATCTTCGCCGTAGCTCGTCGTATCCTGCCCGACCAAGGTCAGTTCGCGCACCCCCGCGTGCACCAACTTTTCCGCCTCGCGCACCACAGATTCGAATCGGCGCGAGCGGAAGCGTCCCCGCATCTGCGGGATCACGCAGAACGAGCACGGGTGATCGCATCCTTCCGCAATCTTGATGTAAGCGGTATAAGCAGGAGTGGCCAGGACGCGCGGAGTGAAATCCGTGTAAAGGTAAGGATCGAACGGGTGGTCGACCGTCCTCCGCTCGCCTGTTCCTTGGCAAGCTTCGAGCACCCGCTCCAGCTCGTTCGTCCCTAGCACAAAGTCAACTTCAGGAATTTCCTTGAGCAGGTCCTGCCGGTAGCGTTCCACGAGACAACCCGCGACCACCAGCCGCTTCGCGGTGCCTTGCTTTTTATACTCGGCCATTTCCAAGATGGTTTCGATGGATTCGCGCTTGGCGGGATCGATGAAGCTGCAGGTGTTAACGATGATGATCTCAGCGTCCTCGGCGTGCGGTGTCAGTTCGTAGCCGCGACCAGCCAGGATGCCTAACATCACCTCGCTGTCCACAAGATTCTTGGGACAACCCAAACTTACCATTCCAATTTTGGGCATAGAGCAATATGACCATCGTCGCCACGGACCCGCCGGCACACGTCAGCGTCAACCGACTGACAAGCGAAGCGCCGCGGCTGCGACAACGGCGAACCCGGAGCCTGAAAAAAAATTGTAACACAGGTTCACGAGCGCGGGACACGGACACTCTTTGCCCCGGCCGGCCGGGGGTCCAATCTTACTCCGTCCCGGGGCGGGCGCCGCTACCCGCACACTACTAGTCGCCACCATCTCAAACCCTGCGACCAATAACTTCGCAGTGGATGCCATGCCTCCGATTGCTAGGCTACACTTTCTGTGTAGCTGATACAGCCCTGTGTTATGGTTGGTTTGGTGCGAACGCCGGGTGGTCTCTTTTAACTGAAGTTCGTTCATGAATTCCCGGGCTTCAGGAGCTCCGTTGGAGAGCCGCGAAGCCTCGGAAGATCTTCGCCCAGGTCGCGACCCTTGTGGGACTTGAAGGCCCTCACCCCACCTTGCCTTCGACTTCGTTCACGGTTCGACTCTGCCGTTCGACAAGCCCTGAGCAGAGTCGCAGGCGGAATGGGTTCTAGATCTGAGATTGCAGATTTATGGGAGCGGTGGCCCGATCGGATGGCAGCATCAGCCTATACCCGCGGCGAGACTGTCAGGGTTCCAACCAAAAGCCGGAATGTGTAAGAAAACAAAAGGGTAGCGGAAATCTAATCGCCCATAAAGAATGTGGGATGGCTCTCTACCCCACTTGCTGCCCCTCGGGTGCGGCAGACCCTCGGAAGGGCGGGGCTTCAGCCTCGCCGTGCTGACACCCTAACCACAAATTTGTTGAAAATGTTGGGGCGCGTTTTGCGGCGGGGTTGAAGCCCCACCCTGCCGGAGCGCGCCACAACACTTTTGGGGAATTGATCTACTAGCCCTATGTCCAGGGGGTCCCCTGGCCGTTTGGGCGATGTGCTGCAGCGCTTGCTCACGTTAGCCTGTGGGTTGCAGGAATCTAATGTCCAGCAAAGTCAGAAATTTGGAGGTTGTTATGCAACAGGAGTTATCTGCGCCGGCCACGTGGCAGGCGCTTTCACAGGAGCTATCCGGAACTGCTGAGAGGGTGGGGCACGCCGTCGTCGCTCTGAACGCCCGGCGCCGCATACCTTCGAGCGGAGTAGTCTGGCGCCCGAGAACGCTCGTCACCGCAAACCACACCCTGGAACATGAAGAGATTACCGCTACGCTTCCGGACAGTCGGACCACGCCGGTGTCTCTCGCTGGTCGCGATCCCAGCACCGACCTGGCGGTATTGAGACTCGAAGGCGTCGATCTGCCTGCCGCGGAGGCTGGCGATCTCTCAAGCGTCAAGGTAAGTCATGTTGTGTTGGCGATCGCTCGAACATCCGAAGGAGGAGAGAGGGCTGCCCTGGCGACGATCGGCGTCCTGGGTCCAGCCTGGCGCCCCCGCGCAGGCGGCCTGCTGGATCGCACTGTCCGTCTGGACAGAAATCTTCATCCCAACTTCTCAGGAGGCCCGGTGGTGGACCCGCAGGGTCGGGTGCTTGGCATTGCCACTTCCGCACTGTCAAGGTATTCGACTGTGGTTATCCCAGCCTCGACGGTCAGTCGCGTTATCGATGAGCTGCTGACCAGGGGACACATCGCGCGCGGCTACCTTGGGCTCGGCATGTACCCGCTTCGGCTACCGGCTAATCTCCGAACCTCGCTCAGCCTGACCGGGGAGAGCGGGGTCATGGTGGTTGCTGTTGAGACCGCGAGCCCAGCCGAAAAAGCCGGGGTCATGATTGGAGACGTTCTGGTAGCGTTCGATGGCTCCCCCGTGCGGGACACGGACGAGGTTCAATCCTTTCTCGGTAGTGAGCGCGTCGGCAAGGCCATCGCGACCAAGATCGTGCGTGCGGGCTCGTTGAAGGAGTTAACGATTGTGGTGGGAGAACGGCCCCCGGTTGAGCCCTGAAGATTCAGTGACAAATGAGAACGTGTGGAAGAATCGAAGGAGATCACCACAAAGGCGCAGGGACACGGAGCAAGTCATTTCCTTCAGAACTCGGTGCCTTGGTGTTTCTGCGGTTCGAATGAACTCTGGAATTCTTCACACCCTGTGACGAGTAAGGAGTGAAGGTGTTCCATCGGGCCATTGAGTCATTGCGCCGTTGGGTGATGGGGGCAATCATCCTCGGATGTCCTCAACAGGCTGCTGAAAAGGGGGCTTGTCGTGCCGATCCGCATGCGGGATCGGGATGAAATGATCGGGAGGGCTTTCAGCAGCCTGTCAGATCAATTCAATGGCTCGATCACCTCATCACTCAATCGCGCGGTATCATGATACGAGTCCTCGTTTCAGCCAACTCGGCGGTCGAACTGGCAGGGCTCAAGTCTCTGATTAGGTCAGCTCCGTCGTTCGAACTTGTTGGCAGTACCCTTGGGGAGGCGGGCTTGGCAGAACAGATCGAAGCCCTGAGGCCCGACGTCGTTCTCCAGCAGCCGGTCGCTCAAGACGAAGAGTGGCACCCGTCCGACCGGGACTCTGACGCCCCGGCCAGAGTGCTGTTAGTCGAAGAGTCTCAATACACCTGGGCCTTAACAGCCACGGGCGCGGCCGACTCTGGTGTCCGTTCGGTTCTGCCGCGCTTTGCAACGGCTGACGAGATCGTGGCAGCGGTCGCGGCGGTGGCGATTGGGTTGGTAGTGCTTCATCCCGCCGTTCTTGAACATCTGCCAACAGTCCTCAAGCCCGGGCTGCGCGATCCCTCTGCTCCACCCGTTCAGGCGCTGTCGCCTCGCGAGACGGAGGTTCTGAACATGCTCGCCGATGGTCTGGGAAACAAAGAGATCGCGTGGCGCCTCCGCATTTCGGAGCACACGGTCAAATTCCATATCGGATCGATCTTCAACAAACTCAACGCGTCCAGCCGCGCCGAGGCCGTTGCGATTGCCGTCCGCCGCGGTCTGATAGCGCTGTAGCCGGCACTCTGTAATCCATCGTTTGCAAACTCTCCCTTCTCCGTTTTACAGTTGCGGGTCGGCGTCCGAAAGGACCGATATCAAATAGACTCGCCGAAATGCTCATGAGAGGCGACTTAGAAGTGAGGAACCGAGATCCTGAAGATAAGGGTCCAGACGCTCTTCGCCGCGCGCTGGAGAAGCAGGACGTGGGGCGGATCAATCCGGTCGGCAGAACGGGCAACCAGATTGCAGTAGCGCGAAAGAGGCAAGAGGGCTCGGAAACGGTGATCACCCTGGTAACGGCTCGCAATATGCCGTTCATTGAGCTCTATCGAGGCGGCCGAACCACCGATTACCGATTCGGATTCCTGCAGGTTAAGCTGAACGAAAAGGGCGAGGGCGTCGGGCAAATAATGGCCGCGGAAAAGATCCGGTTCAACGGGAAAAAGGGTCACTCCGAAATTGAGAGTTCCGGCAACCAGTACATTAAGGCTGTGAATGTCGTCCTTGGAAATAGAAGATTACCTTTAGGTCCCACCTGCGAAGCAACCATGATTCGGAAGCAGACATCAGTATTACGACCGAGGCTTGTGCTTCGAGGATTCCAGCCCGGTGAAAGGGGAATGGCTTCATGCGCCGCTTGCTGATCCGAGCGTGTTTCATCCGTGCCTTAACGATTGTTCTGGTCCTTCTGATGCTGCCCTTGCCGGATTGGGCTACCTGTGGCGGCGGCGGTGGCGGCGGTGGCGGCGGCATGTCGCGGGGCGGCGCTGTGGGTGCCCCTGGGCTTCCATCGGAGCAGGAAACCTATCCGGTGCCGTGGCGGCAGCGCAAGCCTGAGGATCCGCCGTTGGCAAAGGGCCTGGTTGTCTATTGGTTTCCTACTGGGGTTAACGAGTTTCAGCACTCCAGTCTCCGCAATTCCCGTACCCTCGCGCTCTATGCCTCGCAATGCGTCTCCATGGAGGTGGCGGATGTTCGTTCCCCATCCGGACAGAAGTTCGCCAGTGACGCCAAGCTGCCCATCGCGGTGCTGGCCCAAGCCGACGGCACCGTCATCGGCAAGGCTGAGAACAAGGATGGCTTCCTCAGAGTCAACCAGGTGGAGCTACTCCTGGAAAACGAGATGAAGCGGCGTGAGGAAACCCTGAAGGCGCAATTGAAAGAGGCCAAAGAGAAGGAAAAGTCGGGAGATACCCAGGGCGCCATCCCGCTCTACCGCTCCGTCCTCGACCAGAAGTGCCTGTTCCCCAGCCAGGCTAAGAACGCTGCCAAGGCACTGAAGAAGCTGGGGGTTGAAGATGTCGGCGAGATCAACGACGGACCGGTGTTTGACCCCGCGAAAAGCGCCGCGATTGAGCGCACGATGCGCCGTGGCCTCGCGGCCGAACTCCAAGCCAACTATCCCCAGGCCGAACGTTGGTACGCGAAGGCTCGCCGCATGGATCCGGCTGACCCCGCGCCCTTGCGCTATCTGGGCGAGCTTTATCGCCACGACATCGGAGACTGGGACAAGGCCCGGGGGGCCTTTAATGAGATTCTGGCAATGCCTGCCGACCCGCTCTCACGCGCCGTCGCCCTGCATGGTCTCGGCAAGATGACAGTCCACGATGGCGCCTTCAAAGCAGGGTTGGCACTCATGGAGAAGTCCGTCGAGACGTACCCGCTGCCCTTGGCTTATCGCAACTTGGCCGTGTATTGGAACTCCGAGGGGGATGCTGCAAAGACCGACCACTACGTTGAAGAGGCGTTGGCCCTCGAACCAACGGATCCTTACAACGTCGTCTTTGCCGCAGTCTTCAAGGCTGCCAGCGGTCACAGCGACGAGGCCTTAAACATTGCCCGCAAGAACGAGGCTCTGCTGCCGGCCTCCTACAACCTGGCCGCCATTTACGCGCAGGCGGGGCAGAAGGAAAAGGCACTCGCCTTGCTCAAGCGCCACTTTTTCGAGTACGAACGCTACCAGGCGGTGCGAAGCAAGGAGATGATGGAGGCGCGCGTTGACTTCGTTTTTGCCTCCCTGCGCGAGGATCCCTTGTTCGTGGCGCTCACGAGTGGGGCCGACGGCAGACTGCCTCTCCCGAACGGTGGAAGTCCGGGCGCGCAAGCTATGAATTAAGGCCACCCAAGGGGTGGCCTTGGCCGGGGCAAGCCCCGGCCCTGCAGGCTCTGCAGGCCGAGCGCGCACAGCTGGCGCCGTGCTTTGACGGTTTCCTAGACCCCACTACATTTGGGGTGGCTCGACCGAGCAAACCCAAATCCTTGTGGTTTCCTCTTTACACGCTTCCTTTCTTCGTGCTAAGTTGTCTTCGTAGTTTCGGGGATTCTCGCGCCAGCCTTACCGTTAAGTGCGCCAGCACGGATGATTGGGTTGAAGGACCGGGAATCGCGGGCTGACCACTCTCCTTGGCATTTGGGGAGAGCGATCCCCCACGCGAGGGCGCCTTCGTGCGCCGGCCCAGCAGCACCGGCATTCAGTTGTCGTGCACACAATCATGGAACGGGAAAGGCAGGGATCATTTGTTCAAGCTGAAGCGAGTTGAGCTCCTGGGCTTTAAGTCCTTCGCGGATCGCACCCGCCTGGAGTTTGGTGAGGGCGTGGTGGCCATCGTCGGTCCCAATGGGTGCGGCAAGTCAAACCTGTCAGACTCCATCAGTTGGGTGCTAGGCGAACAGAGCGCGCGAATGCTTCGCGGCGAGCGCATGTCTGATGTCATCTTCAACGGCACCGGCACCCGGCAGCCCACAGGCATGACGGAGGTCAGCATGACACTTGTTGACCCCGAGTACGTGGAGGCGCCCAAACTGCCTGCGCCCCCGGTGGAAGACGTGTGTCGCGGCGATGGCGGTGCGTCGAGTGAGAGTGCGGAGACCGAGGGCGGGGCGGAGGCCAACGGCAAGCACTCGGGGCATCGGACCGCACTCCAGCACCGAGCTAGTGAGGTTACCGTGACGCGCCGCCTCTTCCGTTCCGGCGAAAGCGAGTATTTGCTCAACGGTGAGGTCTGTCGCCTGCGCGACATCCAGGACCTGTTCATGGGCACGGGGCTTGGTCCGGAGTCGTACGCCATCATTGAGCAAGGGCGGATCGGACAGATTCTCAGTTCGAAGCCTTCCGACCGCCGGGCCATCATCGAAGAGGCAGCAGGAATATCAAAATTCAAGTCACGCAAGCGCCTCGCCGAAGCCAAGCTGGAATCCGCGCGCCAGAATATGGCTCGCATCACCGACATCCTGGAAGAGGTCACGAAACAGGTGAACTCGCTGAAACGGCAGGCCTCCAAGGCGCGCCGCTACCGGGAATTGCAGGAAGAGTTGCAAGCACGATTGAAGGTGGTCCTTACCTCCCAGCTCATCAGGCTGGAGTCAGAATGCCAGCGGCTGCGTGACCAACTGGCCATCGCCCTGAGCGCCTGCGCCGAGGCAGCTCAAGAACTGGAAGAGCTCGAACGTCAGCAAACATCAGCGGGAACTCGTCAGCAGCAATTGGAGGACGAGTTGACTCAATTGCGGGAGTCGCTGGCCGGGGGCGATTTGGAGCAGGAGCGCTTGCGCTCCCGCATTGCTCAGTCGCTCCACCAGGCTGAAGGCCTTGAGGTTCGATCGGCGGATGCGCTTCGTGAGAGCGAGCAACTCAAGGTCGAGCTGGATGCGGTCGAGCAGGAAGCGACGCTGCGCGGTCAAAGCGCCAGCCAAACTCGCCAGGAATGGGCAGCAGTCGAGGAGGATGTCCGCCACCTGTTGGAAAAGCGGAGCCAACTCAGCACTCAACTGGCCGCAGGAGAGGCCGCCGCTGACACTTGCCGGCGTGACCTGCTTGGAGCGGTAAGCCGCGCGGCGGAGCTGCGCAACCAACTCGTGCAGGCCGAAGAAATAGGTGTGTCGTTGGAACGCCAGCTCGCTCGCTCGCAGCAAGAGAGCGAGGGTGCGGAGGAGCAACACGCGCGGGCGAATGCCGATCTCGAAACCCTGCGGACTGACCTGCTGCGCGACGAAAACGCTCTTGCAGCCTTGGCGCAGTCGGTATTGGACACCACCAAGGCGCTGGAACAGACCCGCGGGGATGAGGCGCGCGGCCGCTCTGAGGCCGAAGGCTTACGCCAGGAGTTCTCCCAGGCCTACGCCCGCCGGCAGGCCCTGGAAGAGTCGCTGGCCCGCCACGCTTATTCCACCGAAAGCGTGCGCCGCTTGCTCTCCGCTAGCGTCCCGACCAACGGCCATCGGTTCCGTCCTATGGGTGTGCTCGCCGATTTCGTTGAAGTCTCGGCCGGTTACGAAGAGATGGTGGAGGAATTCCTCAAGAATGAACTCGACTGCGTCGTAGTGGAGCACCACGATGAAGCCCGACAAGGCATTGCCCTGCTGCAAAGTGAGGGGCCGGGCCGGTCCACTTTCTTCGTCACCCATTTTCCCGCCAATGGACACCAGAATAGTCACGCGGGCGGCGATGCCCGCCGCGAGAGCGGAGTGGTCGCCCCGCTCCGTGAATTGGTTCGCTTTGAGCCCCGTCTAGGTTTGAACGGCGGCCCGCCGCTGCCGGCGCTTGAGAACGCCTATCTGGTTGAAGACGCGGCGGCGGCGGAACGTTTGGCGGCCGCCTATCCTGCCAGCCACTTCCTGACGCTCAAGGGCGAGCATTATCACCATCGTTTAGTCTCGGGTGGCAAGGGCACCAGCGGCGGCCCGCTGGCCTTGCGCCGCGATTTTCGTGAACTCGAACACCGCACCGTGGAATTAGAAACGGAGCTGCGCGCAACCGAGACTGCTTTGAGCGAAATCACGGCACGAGCGACGCATCTTGACGAAGAAATGCGCAGCCTGAATGCTGCGCGGCTCGAAGCCGAGAAGAGAGCGGTGGTGGCGAACGAAAAGCTGCGCCAGACCGATGAGTCTGCGCG
>DATJKY010000650.1:0-8256 GCA_035490955.1 Terriglobia bacterium
CGCCTGCCTGGAGCGCGCGCCTGTACCAGGCGTCGGCGTCCTCTACGTAGAGGTAGAACATCGTCGGCATCGGTTGATAAGGGCCGTGGGCCTCCCCCATCTCGATCACCGAATCGCCGATCCTCACTTGCGCGTGGTAAATGGTGCCATCCGGCCCGGCGTAGCGCGCCACCTCGTCCGCCGCGAAGGCACGCTTAAGGAAGTCGATCACCCCGTCCGCTCCACGAGGATGCAAATAAACGTTAACGCTGCGAAGGCCCTCCGGAATATACTGCGGCCCAAATTTTGTCGCGATATACCATGTGTTGCCCGCGAGGTCTTTTACGCCCGCAGAGCGTTCTCCATAATTCTGGTCCATGGGTTCATGGATCGACGTGGCGCCGAGCTCCAGGGCGTGCCTGTAAACGGCATCTGTATCTGAGACGTACAGGTGGAGGGCGGTCGGCATGGGTGTCCCACGCCACGCGCCCCCGCCGCCAATCATCAGCTTCGAGTCTCCAATCCTCACCTCTGCATGCATGCCGCCCGCCGCCCCAGTGGTGCGGAGCAACTCTTCTGCGCCGAAAGCCCCCTTGAGGAATTCAAGCAGCTGCGGCGCCTGCCGAGCCGTGAGATAGGGCGTGACGGTGTGAAAGCCCTCAGGGATGGGCTTCACTCGCTTGGTTGGACCCTGCTGCCGCTCCGCTGGGGCTTGCCGGCTCATGAAACCGTCGAGGCGGCGCCGGATTTCCTCGGGCGTTACGTCCTCGATGTGGGTCGAGACGATCCAAACGTGCCCGAATGGGTCCTCAAATCTGCCGGACCGGTCGCCATAGAATTGGTCTTGTACCGGGCGAAGAATCTTCGCCCCGGCCTCGACCGCCTGGCTTGCCAATGCGTCCACATTTTCAACATAGAGATGGATCGTTACGGGTGTGCCGCCGAGTGACTGTGGACTGAGCCGGCCATACTCGGCCGCCGCGCCAGAGAGCATAATGACCGAATCTCCGATCGCGAGCTCGGCGTGCGCGATCCTGCCGTCCGGGTCGGCGAGGCGCATCAATTCGGTCGCAGCGAAGGCCTCTTTGTAGAAGTCGATTGCCTTTGCCCCGTCCGCCACAACCAAATAAGGCGTCGCCACGTAGAAGGTCTCACGAACCTGTTGCGCTCGGTCTTCGTTGAGTGGGGTCGAGAATCCCCAGCGGTGGCCGAATGGGTCTTCGAGCCGCCCGTACCGCTCGCCATAGTCCTGGTCCGCCACGGGGACGAGTATCCGGGCGCCTGCCGCGATGGCTCGCGTACCCCAGGCGTCAACATCCTCGACGTAGAAATGTATATCTACCGGCGATCCTCCAACCGACGGGGGACTCACAGCCCCCATTTCGGGGAACTCGTCAGACAGCATGATTCGCGATTTGCCGATTTGGATTTCCGCATGTCCGATTCTCCCATCAGGCATGGGCAGGCGCAGCGTCTCCGTTGCTTCGAAGGCCTTCCTGTAGAACTCAATCGCGCCGGCCGCATCCTTCACGCACAAGTACGGCGTCACGGTGCGGAAGCCCTCCGGAATGGGCCTGACTTTGGTTGTCATCACTGGTTTGGTTGCCATGATTGCGCTCCTTTCAAGATCAGTCTTTAGTCTTGTTTTGAAGTCCTGGCGCGGAAGACCGCGCAGGCGGATGGCCAAGTGAGCGAGCGGAGCGAGCTTTGCCTCAGCAGGCGGGAGCGCGGGCTCGGGGACCTCGGGCTGTGCGAGGACGGCATCCACCAGTTCATCGAGTTGTTGGCTCAAGCTTCGCTTAGCCATGGCTTTCATCCCATCGTGCCCGTAAATTCTCGAGACCGCGGAACTGAAGCTGCTTCACGGCGCCTTCCGTGCGTCCGAGTTTCTGCGCGATTTCGCGAATGCTCTTCTCCTCGGCAAAGCGCATTAGGATGACGCGGCGCTGATCAACGGGAAGCCGGTCGACAAGGCGGAAGAGCTGGGCGCGGCGTTCGACAGCCTCGAGACTCCTGTCCACCGGATCATCCCCCACGGGGTCGAGCCTGTTCGCGTAATGCCGGTGCTTCAGCCGATCAGCGATCAGGTTGGCGGCGATCTTGATAAGCCAGGCAGCAAAAGGCACACCGCGCCATTCGAAGCGCGGAAGACTGGCGAGCGCCCGGTGAAACACGTCAGAGGTCAGGTCTTCGGTTTCCTCGCGGTGGCGGACGCGCCACGCGATGTACGCGTACACTCGCTCAAAGTTACTCTCGTACAGCTCGGCAAACTTGGTCGGATCCTTCTGCGCGGCTTCCACCAGAAGCCGCTCCTCTGCCTCTCTCCCTGGCGCCTTCAAAGCAGGTTCTCGCGCGACCATCGCTCCTCTGTCATTTATATAAACTGACGGGCGGTGAAAAGGTTACGGCCCATCATTCATTGAATCCACAGATTACACAGATCACACAGATTTTCTCCTTCCATTTCTTCTCGGCTTATGTTTTCAAATCAATCGTTCCACCTAATCAAGGTCTGGCGTTTCTGTCAGTTCGATTGTCTGTGTAATCTGCGTAATCTGTGGATCATCTCGCGTGGATCAATCCCACGTCGGTGAGTCCGTTGAGGATGAACTGTATCGCCACACCCATGAGGAGCAGCCCCATGAATCGCATCATGATGCGAATGCAGGTATGGCCGAAGTACCTCCGCACGCGATCAGCCCCCGCGAGCACTGCATATGAGGCCACGGCAGTGACGGCAATGGATGCAAACACGGGAATAACGTGCCACCAATGGCCGGTCTCGCCCATCAACACTATGACAGTGGAGATTGAACCCGGACCGGCTAGCATGGGAATACCTAGGGGTATCACGCTCACGTCCTCTTTTTCAGCGGCTTCCTGTGGCTCGCCCGCGACCTCGTTGGTGGCAGACCTGCGTGCTTGCAGCATGTCAATACCGATGAGCAGCAGAATGATCCCGCCGGCGATCTTGAACGCCGGCAGGGTGATGCCGAAGACCTTGAAAATCAGACTGCCGGTGAGCGCAAATGAGGTCAGCACCAGGAAGCAGGTGAACGCAGCCCGACGCGCCACCCGGGATCGGGAAAGGTCGTCTTCATCGGCGGTCATGGTGAGGAAGGCGGGAATCACCGCGAAGGGGTCCACCAGAAAGAAGATGGAGGTGAACGCAATCAGCGAGAACTTGACGACGGCAGCGAGGTTCGCGCTCATGAGTCATCCCGAGGTGGCGCCACAGTATACCGTCAACCATTAACAGTTTACAGTGGGAGTCCAACGTGACCGACGGCTCGTTGTCTCCAGGAGTGGTGTCGAGTTCTCAGTTGAAGCTTTCTACGCCTTTGGATAGGATAGGAACTATGCAGAAAGCTATGAGAGTTCCTAAAAGCTTTACTTTGGAACGGTCGATCGTGTCTTACTTGCAAAACACGCGTGGTAGTCGCTCCAGCAGCGAGCGAGTGAATGAATTGCTGAGGAAGGCCATTCTGCAAGAGCAATACGAACGGCTGGAGCAGGAGGCGGCTGAGTTCTTTTCCACCCCGTCCGAGACGGATAGGGCCGAAGCCAAAGCCTTCCAGAAGGCTTCGATGAGATCTATGGGGCGGGACTGACCGCGTGGCACTCACTCCACCCAGCGGTTGGTTCCCCAGGCGTGGGGAGATCTATTGGATCAAGGTGGACAAAAGGCGACCGGCGATGGTGATCTCCGCCGACGCCTTGAACCGACATGCTCTGGATGTGTGCGTAGTACCTATCACCACCACGGAGCACAAGCGATTTTCGCTGCGGGTTCCCATCCGGGCCGGGGAGGGCGGGTTGCCTTCGGCTTCTTGGGCGAAGTGCGATCAGGTCACAACCGTAGAGAGTACCGTCCTCCTCTACCCGCCCTTGGGTAGGCTTAGTAGCATTACCCTCGGGAAAATCGAGCAAGCGGTAAAGCTCGCGCTGGAATTCACCTAGCTGTAGGGGTAGGGCGTGCCCTGTCCCGTTCCGGGTTCATTCATCGTATGATGCTCGTGCGTGAGTGCTTCGAATAGCATCTCCGACTATGAGGGAAGCAAAGAAGTCTGGATTCGTCCGTCTAATCCTGTTTTCAAGAGTCCTCTGCTAGCGGTGGCCGTCTCTTTTGCCCTCGGCATTATGTTCGCCAGAGTCGACCACCTGACGCTCGGGGGCGCATCACTCCTGTTGGTCGCCGCGGGGACTTGCCTGCTCGCCGGTCTTGCGGCGTTGCGCGCAAACTGGCACCGCGCTTCTGCACTGCTCGCGGTCGGCGGCTTCATCTTCGCGGGCGCGGCGTCGGCACCACTGTTCGAACTTCGCTTTGCTCCCAACCACATCCGCCACCTGGCAGAGTGGGGTCTCGACCCGAACGACACCCTTCAGCTTGAAGGAGTTGTGGGGACGACGCCGCTGCGTACGCCCTATGGCGATGAGTTCGACCTGGAGGCGCGGCGGCTGCGGAGCGGTAGCGAGGTGCGCTCCGTCGCGGGTAAGATTCGTCTCCGCCTTGCGGCCGGAAACGATCCGGACACAACAGAGGCTGCAAGCAATCTTCACTTGCAGTATGGAGACTCCATCCGCGCCCCCATCCGCCTCCGTCGACCGCATGTCTACCGCAACCCCGGCGAGTTCGACTACGCCCGCTACCTCGAATCGATTGAAGACCTCTACTGGGAGGGAACGATCAAGAGCCCGGTGCTGGTCGAGAAGTTGCCGGCTGAAAACCAAGGCCTCTACACCTCAGCTCGCTTACTGGTTCCGCACATAAGGGATCGGCTGCTCCGGGGCATTGACCATCTCTATCCCCCCTGGTCAGCCGAGGGACGCGATGGGGCCGTGCTCAAGGCCGTGCTGTTGGGGGAGCGTTCTTCGCTCGACTCAGACACCATCGAGGATTTCCGCCGCAGCGGACTCTATCACCTGCTGGTCATTGCGGGACTCCACGTGGGACTGCTGGTGCTGCTGGCGGAACTCGGGCTGCGGGTGTTAAGGCTGGGCGAGTACACAAGGTCCATTTTGGTACTCGCCTTCCTGCTCGGTTACGCATCCTTGGTCGAACAGCGCGCGCCGACGTTGCGCGCTTCCCTTATGATCATCGCTTTTCTCCTGGCACGTCTTCTTTACCGCCGGCACGTAGCTCTGAACGCCATCGGACTGGCAGCGCTGCTGTTGCTGCTCGCGCGGCCTCCATGGCTGTTCGAGTCCGGTTTCCAGCTCTCATTCTGTGCGGCGCTGTTGATTGCCGGATTGGTCGCGCCAATTCTGGCGCGCACGACCGAGCCCTACCGTAGCAGCCTGCTTCAGATCCACGCCGTGGATCGCGACCCGTCGCTCGCACCACGCCTGGCACAGTTCCGCCTGGACGTGCGTTCCCTCATCGCCGGGCTGAGGGCCCGCGTGGCTTTTCTCGATCGCCACCCAGCATTTGCCGACGCCCTGGTGACCGGCCCTATCCGTGCCCTGCTGTGGACGGCGAATATAGTCCTCTTTTCCGTTGTCCTCCAACTCGGCCTGCTACTGCCGATGGTGGAGATTTTCCACCGCGTCACCTTCGCCGGCATCGCTCTCAATGCCCTCGCCATCCCGGTGATGACGGTTCTTCTGGCCGTCGCCCTGCCCACCATGGTTCTGGCCGTCATAGTTCCATTCCTGGGCCTTTGGGCTAGCAAGCTGGTAGCGTTGGCCGCGGGCGGGCTTTTCTTCCTTGCCCGGTTGCCCCACCTGCCGGCATGGCTCTCTTACCGCGTTCCCGACCCTCCCCTCTGGGTAGCCTGGGGCTCTGCGCTCTCGATCGTCGCCGCCGCCTGCGTCCTGGGCTGGTCGCGTTGGGCTTTCGGGGCGTGCCTGACTGCTGCCGCGGTGTTCTCCGTGCTGCTCTGCCTTCATCCTTTCGCTTCGCGTCTGCCGCGCGGCGTTTTGGAAGTAACGGCGCTCGATTGCGGCGGCGGCGAGGCGTTGCTGGTGGTGCTACCCGATCAGAGCACGATACTGTTCGGCGCTTGCGGAGGCCGGAGCCGCCCCAATCGCGGTGCGACAGGAAGACGCCGTTGGGACCCCGGCGAGAACATCGTGTCACCTTACTTATGGTGGCGCGGTCTCGGAAGCATTGACGTGCTGGTGCTCGCTGATACGCACGCCGACCACTTGGCCGGCCTGAGTACCCTCGCTGAAAACTTCCGCGTAGGTGAGTTCTGGCACGGAGAGGTCTTGCCGACTCCCCCTTACGAACAGTTGAAGCAGAGCCTGCGACGTCGTGGCGTCCGCGTTCGGCAGGTCGCGGCCGGCGACGCCGTGGTTCGCGGCTCCACCCGCGTGCAGATCCTATGGCCTTCGGCGCATTCCCAGTGGGCGCGCGATCCAAGCCCCGACGACGCGGTGGTGGTTCGGATCGTCGATGGCAACAGTACGGTGCTCGTGCCGGGAGACATCAGCAGCCCGGTGGAAAGGCAGCTCGTGAACTCTCGAGCGCAGCTCGCCGGCCAGGTCCTCAAAGTAGCTCATCAGGGTGCCAAGTCCTACTCGAGCCCGGAGTTTTTGGCTCGCGTGTCACCCGAAGTAGCTATGGTGACTGGAGAGGGCATTAGTTTGCCCAATCCCGAAACACTGGCGAGGCTTCGCGCGGTGGGAGCGCGCATCCTCCGCCCTGACATCGATGGCGCGGTCACGGTAGAAATGAAGGGATCGGTGTTGACGGTGCACACGTACGGCGCGGGACGGGGCCAGTAGGCAGTCGGCAGGAGAGGCGCTATGGCGGCACGCGGCGGTTTCAAAGACTTGAGAACAGGACGAGTAGCCCCCTGCCCAATGTAGGGCGATTCTCAGCGCTTCAACTGGGGTCTGCTCGATCCGAAAAACGACATTACGCTCTCAAGCCTTCAGCGGGCAGCAGCGATGGTCGGGCGCCGTGTAATGATCGAACTTGTGTAGAGGATCGCTACGGACCACCCCGACTAGCTTAGCTACCCCCAACGGTGGCCTACAGGCCGGCACGTGTGCGATAGGAGAGTGACAGCTGATCGCGGCAGAAAGGCGCCTTGGGGAATCTTCTCGACGGCTTAACCTTAGGTCTTGCCGCCCACTGCCTACTCCCCGCCGTGGTCCAGGTACTTCACGAACACCACTTCGTTTTGAGCCTCATTATACAACAGCTCGTCGGCCATGGACTTCACCATCAGAATGCCAAAGCCACCTGGGCGTAGTCCCTTTCGTTCGCGCTCCTGCAAATGCTGCCAGGGCTGATCAGGTGGATTAGCGACGGCGGCATGTTTCAAGCCTTCAAAACGGAAGCCTGTGCCGGGATCAGCAACGCGATACAGCAGCATCCGGCGTCCACGCAGGCAGGAGATGCGTACCTTCTGATTGGGGTCGAGCCCTCCACCCCACTCAATGGCGTTCAGAAGGAGTTCCCGGAAAGCCTGCCCGATCTGGTCCCGGACGTTTTTGGGCAAGTTCGATTCGATTTGGTTCATGAAACTCGAGATGCGGTCCGCTACCCCGAGCTCGCAGGGCACGAGCAGCTCAACCCAGTCCGGGCGGGCGGACAGGACCTCGATGGGTGGTGATGCGGGTTGCGCAGCCAAGGCATCACGCACCAATTCCACAACCGCCTTCGCTTCCACAGGCTTCGTCAAGTACTGATAGGCCTGCTCGCGCACCGCGCGCAGCACGGTTTCGGGCGTGTCATCGGAGGTCATCACCACCACCTTGGGCCGGATCGCTTCCTGCCTCAGACGAGCCATGAGTTCCAGGCCGTTCAAGCGTGGCATCCAGATGTCGGTCAGCACGAGGTCGAAATTCTTCTCTCGCAACTTTTCCAGGGCGGCGCGACCATCGCCGACCGCCTCCACTGAAAAGCCAGCCGCTTTCAGTACACTGCGCAGCAGATACCGTGTTGTGGGGTCGTCTTCGGCGACCAGTATGCTGTTCATTGCCGCCCCCGGCAAAGGCAAACCTTACCACAGAGACGCAGAGGCACGGAGCGCGTCACAAGACTTTTCATCGGCCCGCTAGCCTAGCACCTGGTTCGCGCAACAAATTTGCCGTATCAGGGCACGACTTCAGTCGTGCCGCCGCTGGCGTCTGGCGCGGTCGGCTTAGCCGCTGCCACCCCATCCCTCAGGGCCTAAAGGCCTTGGCGATCATTGGGGCGCTGCCTGGCGGCACGCCTGAAGGCGTGCCCTGATACAAGACATAATTGCGCGAATTCTTGTCACTAAGCACTAACAGGCAAAAAACTCCGACCGCCCCTTTCTGCTTTCTGATTTCTGCCTTGAT
>DATJKY010000651.1:0-4552 GCA_035490955.1 Terriglobia bacterium
CAAATGGGGCCAACCGGCAAATACAAGCGATTCCGGAACGTGGATTAGCTACTTCCGCTCCTGAGGCTCGACGCGCGCGCCAGCTTTGTGCCGCTGGTCGCGCAGTACCGCCTTGCGGCTGAGTCGGATCTTGTTGCCGTCGATGGAAATGACCTTCACCAGAAGCTGGTCGCCCTCCTTGAGCTCCTTGCGGATATCCTGGATGCGATGCTCGGCCACTTCGCTGATGTGCAACAGGCCGTCGGTACCGGGGAAAATCTCGACGAACGCTCCGAACTCTGCGAGTCGGACCACTTTGCCCAGGTAGGTCTTGCCGATCTCCGCTTCAGCCATCAAGTCCTTAATGATCTTGAGGGCCTTGTTCGCGGCGGCTTCGTCAGTAGCAGCTACGTTGACCTTGCCGTCGTCCTCCACGTCGATCTTGACTCCGGTTTGCTCCACAATGCCGCGGATCACCTTGCCGCCGGGCCCGATGAGCTCCCCGATCTTCTGCTTGTTGATCCTCAGGGTGTACATGCGGGGAGCAAAGGCCGAGATGCTGGTGCGTGGTTCGGGCAGAACCTCCAGCATCTTCCCTAGGACGTGCAGGCGCCCAGCCTTGGCCTGCGCGAGCGCCTCGGCCATGATCGTGGGGGTAACTCCGGTGATCTTGATGTCCATCTGGAGAGCGGTAATGCCGTCCTTGGTGCCGGCTACCTTGAAGTCCATGTCGCCGAAATGGTCCTCGGCCCCCGCAATGTCGGTGAGGATAGCGTACGTATCGCCTTCCTTCACTAAGCCCATCGCGATGCCCGCCACGGGCGCCTTGATGGGAACGCCGGCATCCATCAGCGCCAGGCACCCGCCGCACACCGTAGCCATCGACGACGAGCCGTTGGATTCCAGGATGTCGGAGACGACGCGGACGGTGTAGGGGAAACCGTCCTCGCCAGGAACCACGGATACCAGGGCGCGCTCCGCCAAATTCCCATGGCCGATCTCGCGCCGCCCGGGCCCTCGCAGAAAGCCCACCTCGCCCACGCTGAAGGGCGGGAAGTTGTAATGAAGCATGAACCGCTTGAAGGATTCGCCTTCCAGCACATCGAGGCGCTGCATATCCTCCGCCGTCCCTAACGTGGCGGTGACCAACGCCTGGGTCTCGCCGCGAGTGAACAACGCCGAGCCGTGGGTGCGCGGCAACATTCCGACCTCGCAGGTGATGTTCCGAACCTGATCAAAAGCCCGGCGATCCGGCCGTTGCCGTTTCAGCAGGATGTCGTCGCGAAAAATTCTCTCCTCTAGAGCGTCAAGGCAGTGTTTCACTTCCCGGCGCCTGTCTTCGTCGTCCTCCGGGTAGCTCTCTATCACCGTTTCCTTCAGCTCTGAGACGCGCCGCTGGCTTTCCAGTTTCGGGTGCTTGGAAGTGTCCATGGCATCTCGCAGAGGCGCCTCAGCCTTCTTCCGGACTTCCGCAGGAAGCGCTTGGTCGCGGCTGGGAGGAGTGAAATCGCGCTTCTTTAGACCCAGCTTGGCAAACAACTCCTTCTCCACGGCAACAATCTTGCGGATTTCCGAGTGTCCGTGCTGGATAGCCTCGAGCAGGGTCTCTTCAGAAACTTCGTTCGCCGACGCCTCCACCATGACGATAGCCTCTTCTGTGGCCGCCACCACCAGGTTCAAAAGGCTGGCTTTCATCTCCGCGTAAGTTGGGTTCGTTAGCAGACGCCCCCCCACCAAGCCCACTCGGACAGCACCGATCGGAGTGGGAAACGGAATGTCTGAAAGGTACAGAGCGGCTGCTCCCGCCACCACGCCCACGACGTCAGGGTTGTAATCCGAGTCGGCTGAGAGAACCATGGCGATAACCTGTGTCTCGTCCTTGAAACCTTCTGGAAACATGGGCCGGACGGGTCGGTCAATCTGACGGCTGGTGAGAATTTCCTTCTCCGTCGGCCTGCCTTCGCGCTTGAAGAAGCCCCCTGGAATCTTGCCCGCGGCGTACGTATACTCGCGATAATCCACCGTCAGGGGGAAGAAGTCAATTCCCTCGCGGGGCTGGGCGACGCACGCTGTGGCCAGGACGACGGTGTCGCCATAACGTACGTAAGCGGAGCCATTAGCCTGCTTAGCCAGTCTGCCACACTCAATCGAAAGGGTGCTTCCACCCAAGGGAATACTAATCTGATGCATTGTCACTTTCTCCTTAATTTCAACCCCGGCGCCAACCACCCTTCAGCAGGTTCCTTCACCGCTCGCGGCATTGTTTTCTAAGAGAGGCACCCTTCGGCGGGCCGTAGCCCGTTGCTAAACTCAATCCTCGAATTTGTCGCTCCTGAGGCCTAGTAACCCTCACAGGCTAATGCCGCCGTTCCATCGTATCCACCTGATGGGAGGGGGAAAGTTGCGTTAAGAGACCGGGGCGGGGTGGAATCACCAAGAAGTCCCGGGCGCCGCCCGCGGGGAACCTGGAATCAAGTAAGCGCGCGGGAAACCCCGGGGGCCGTTAAGCGGGATGGCCTGTTGAGCTTCGGATAGTCAGAATATGCAGTCACTACCGGGCTACTTGCGGATGCCCAGCCGATCGATTACCCTCTTGTAGCGTTCCGTATGGCGTCGTTTCAGATACTCTAGCAACCGCCGCCGCTTGCCCACCATGATCAGCAACCCACGTCGCGAGCTGTGGTCCTTGCGATGGACGCGAAAATGCTCGTTCAGATAGTTGATCCGCTCACTCAAGACGGCAATCTGCACTTCGGGTGAACCCGTATCCTTAGGATGAACTTGATAGTGTTCGATCAAAGTGGACTTGGATTCTCGGGTCAATGGCATCCACCGTTCTCCTCTTTCTCACAACTTAATCCCTCTAGTGTCAGAACTCAGTATAGCATGTTTTGCCAAGTTTGCAACAGACCCTTTTCCTTTCCCGGTTATCCGGTCTGGTTCTTACCTTTCTTCCCGATTCTTGCCTGCTCAGGTTGCGCGGTCTGGCTGAGCATTGACCTTTCTTTCGCCAGAAGTTATGGCTCGTGTTACCATGCCTACATGAACGCGGGAGCGCTGCGACGGCGGCGTACAGAAAGGTCCCGTATCCGATAGAGGACGAGGCGGGTGGCTATGCCGCTGCACGTGGTTGAGAAGGTGATCGACGGTTTCATGCTGCTGGACCTGCGGGGCAGGATTACGCTCGGACCTGACACCGAGATCGTTCGTAATAGGGTGAAAAATGTCATCGAGGCCGGCCACAAACGAGTGATTCTGGATCTGGGTGGCGTCACCTACATCGATAGCGCGGGGCTCTCTACCCTGGTCGCCTGCTACATCTCGGCGCGGAAGGCGGGCGGTGAGGTGAAGCTACTAAACCTCACGAAGATCGTCCGCGACCTGCTGCAGATCACCCGGCTAAGCACGGTTTTCGAGATCTATGACAACCTGGAGGCGGCGCAGCGCTCGTTTGAACGCGAGTCTGCTTAGTGCCGGAAGCCAAGAGACCGACGTGGCACCCAGGGACCTCGGGATTCCAGGCTGCACTCGAAGCCGTGTCGGAGCCCACGCTTTGACAGATAGTTGAGGTGCTGGTACAGTTCGAACGTCGCGCAGGAGTGGCTCGTTTTCGTGTTGTCTGGTTTCCTTTGAACCAGTCCACAACGTACTCCTTTGGCGGGAATCGAGGCTCACATGCAAGGTACGATCAAACGGATCGTTCGGGACCGCGGGTTTGGCTTCATCCGCAGCACCGAAGGCCAGGAGGTATTTTTCCATCGCACGAGCCTGCAGAACCTTAATTTCGATAGTCTGCGAGAAGGGGAGCGGGTGGAGTTTGAGGTCGAACAGGGAGAAAAGGGACCGCGCGCCTTCAACGTGCGCAGCGGCCAGCAGTAGGGGCACGCTCGCCCCAGCCATGCCGTCGGCGAAAACGGGAACAAGATTCACGCCTCCGGGCCATAACAGTCTTATTCGGTCACCACGAGCCTTCCCTTCATTTTTCCGTGCCCGACTCCACAGAAATGGGAACATTCGAAGGGAAAGGTGCCCACTTTATCGGCCGTGAATTCGATGGTGGTCGGGGTGCCCTTCTTCAACCTCTCATCGATCTTGAAGGCCTCCAACTTGAAACCGTGATCATGATCGAGCGCGGTGATGACTAGCTTTACGCGCTGACCGTTCTTCACGGTAATGACGTTGGGGTCGAACTCGTATTTCTTCGCCGTGATCTTGGTCTCACTGCTGGATGCGTTGGTGGCGTTCTGCGCCGGCCCTCCCCGAACCATTGCTGCTGCCAGAAGTAACACCGCTAAAGATGTGTCGAGTCGATTCACAAGTCTCACTCTTCTCAAGTCACTTTGTCACTTAGCGCTTCCATGCCCCCATCTCCACGCCAGCGCGTTTCCCGGGTCAGTGTCGCGGCGAACCCCGAGAGGAGTCTGGCGCCAAACTCCTGGAGTCCGGCCGGCGCCCGAACGAGCAAGCGCAGCAAACCGGCAACCTTGTAACTGCGCCCCACAGCGTGACCGAGTCGGTGCCGATAAGCGTCGGCCGTGCCGACGAGCGATAGTCGGTCTGCGCTTGCCCGCGC
>DATJKY010000652.1:0-6142 GCA_035490955.1 Terriglobia bacterium
GCTTCTAGCCAGTTTCCGACCGCCGATTGGACTTCGCGTACATGGAGCGCGACATCAATGGACTTAGCGGTGACCTGACGGAATTCGGCATCCGGAATGGCGTTGGCAAGCTCGCGCGCTAAGCGGAGTGGGTGGACAGGATCAGTGTCGGTGGCGAGGACGAGGGTCGGCACCCTGATGGCTGCCCATTGTTTTCGGTCGGGATGTGGAATATCACCCGGCATCTGCACCAGGCGTGACACTCGCTCTTTCGCTCTCGGCGCCTGAAACTGACCCAGCAGAGAATTCGCGGCGTCGGGCGACCCCAGGCTAAGCTTTGCATAGGTGGACGACGCGAGAAAGGCGCACCGGCCTTCCTCGATCCCTTTCGAGCGAATCAACGCTGCGACCTCGGAATAGAGCTCGCGAGCCTCCATAGGACCATCGAGCCACGCCGGACGGGAAAGCAGCAGACCTCGTACGCGGCCAGGATAGCGCAGGGCGAGATTCAAGGCGATCGCCGCGCCCATGGAGATTCCACCCAAAACGACATCCACCACGCTGAGGTGATCCATCCACGCCACGATGTCATCCGCCATGAGAGAGAAGCGCAAGTCTTCAGCCTGCGCGACAGGCTCACTTTCACCGTGGCTGCGGCAGTCCAAGGATAGAAACCGCACTCCCGACGTGCCGGGAAAGAGTCCGGCGGTTTGGTCCGTGGACCCTCCTAACCCATGCTGAAAAATGAACGGCGTTCCCTCGCCACGATCGACGTAGTGAAGGCGAAAATGTTGGTGATTGAACCAGGGCATTACCTTCTCCGTTTAAGTTAGTCCAGTGTCGTGTCCCGCTCAGTTACTTAGAGGCCGCAGCCGATGTAGGGGCACCCCTTGTGGGTGCCCTTCGGCAGCAAAAAACCAGCAAATGGCGCAAACTAAGGAGGGCACCCACAAGGGGTGCAACCCCTACAGCTGTCGGAGGCCCCTATTCGGCAGCCCGCTGCACGGTCACGGCGGCGTCCACCTTGCGGAGATAGCTGAGGCTCTCGGTCGCTTCAGCTTCCGAGAATCCGTGCGCAATTACCGGAAGCTCGCACCCAACGCTCTTCAATAGGCGGAAGTAGTGGGCAAAGTCGAGCACACCTTTTCCCAGCGCCAGGTTCCCGAAGACCCCCGTTGCCGAAATATCCTTCGCATGAGCCAGCATGATCTCGCCGCCCACCAGAGCGAATGCCTCGGTTAAAACATCACGGGAAATGTGCATGTTCTCAGGGTTGAGAAGGTTTGCCGGGTCGATGAGGACGCCTACGTATCGCGACCTCAGTGCATCGAGCAGCTCGCGCGCCCTTCTTGCTGAATTGACTATATTGGCTTGCTCCGGCTCAAATGCAAAACGCACCCCGCAATCTTCTCCCGCTCGGGCAATTTGCTCCATGGAAGCAAGCATTTCTCGCCAGGCGACCGGTGAGCCATTTTCGGGGTGCCCGCTCCACAGGTCTCCCGGGTTGCGAGTGCCCGTCGATAGAGTGATCAGGTCCGTTCCTAGTGCCTTCGAAGCTCTCGCAAGAACTCGCAGTCTTTCGAGGCCTTGCGCACGTGTGTGAAGGTCAGGATGGATGATGTTGACCGTGCCGGAAATAGCGGTCATCGCGACACCGCGCTTCTCGAACGCTTCACGAATCGCTCTGCACTGAATGTCCGGCAATTCAGCCGGCAAGGTAGGGAGACCCGCAGAACTGAGATTGAACTGAACATGTCGCAGACCCCGTTCAACGACTGCGTCCAGCACCTGCCCGAGTGACGGGCGGACGAATATCTTCGCGAAGATGCCGAAATCCATATTCAGACCGACCCTTTCGCATCGCCCAACCGGACCCGGCGGTTTCGCCTTACAGATTCGCTGGCCGCCACCATGGCGCGCATCGTTGCTAACCCGTCTTCCACGGTTGTCCCAACCTGGGGCTTGCCGTTCAGAATGGTTTCGGCAAAGCCTTCAATCTGCAGCTTGTACCCGAAGGCATCGGCGCCCAGAGGTCGCCGGTACACTCCGTCTTTTGTCGAGAAGCACTCCACTTCACTCGATTTGTGATACCAGCTCAAGGGAAGGCGGGCGCGGACGCTGCCAAACTCCCCCGAGACGTGGAATCCCTCTTCGAAGTCACCCCGGATTGGGATGTTCAGGTCCAGGTGGCCCAGGGCTCCGCTCGCAAACTCAACCGACATAAACCAGCAAAACGCGTCGAAACGCTCTCGCAGGCGCGCTTCAACGCTAACCATCTCGCCGGCGATGAATCGAGCGAGATCCCACATGTGGCTTCCGTGCGTCAACATGAAATAGCGCCTTCGGTCAGCCTTAGGATTCCCCTCAGGTCGTCTTGCATTCTGGCTGCTGTAAGGTATTGGCTGGAGATTGTCGGTCATGGTGTAACGGTAGGTGGAGTCGCAGTACCAACCCTTGTAGGAGAGCATCTGGCCAAGTTCCTCCCGCACGAACTCGCGGGCGAAGGCGACGCCCGGATCAAAGCGCCGGTTGTGTCCAACCTGCAGCACCAGGCTCGTCTCCTTAACCTTGGCGCAAAGCGCTTCACACTCTTCCACCGAAACCCCCATCGGTTTTTCGACCAGCACGTGCTTGCCAGCCGCCAGCGCTTCGAGGGCGAGCGGTACGTGGAACTCGTCAGCAACGGCAATGAGGACTGCCTGGACCTTTTCGTCGGCGAGCATGGCGGCATAGTTGCTAAAAACTATCTGCGGTTGGTGTATAGCTGCAGCCCTTTCCAGGAGATCAGGGGCAACGTCACAGATGGCGTAGAGCTCCGCGTTCCTCGCCTTCTTCGAAGCGTCAAAGTGTACAGCCTGCGAGATGGGCCCCGCTCCGAGAATTCCCAACCTCAACAATTCTGCTTCTTTCGGCAACATCATCTTCTCCGGTAAGTATTGTGCCACGGCAAGTGAACGAGGTGCTCAAACAGGGTGTGGGCGGGTAGAGCGCGTGACGTGTTCGCTCACCCGGCCTTGCGGGCCGCCCTCTCCCTTGGACTCTTGGAGAGAGAGCAACACTTCCAAAGATTTCGGTATCCCTTGGAGAGCGGCTGGGGGTGAGGAGTTTGTAAGTACAGGCGCGAGGCCCGTCGAGGGAATCTTCGCGCTGAGCGGGCCGCCGGTCATCACGTTGGGAAGTTCATGCGGTTGGTTGAAGGCGGAATCCGAGCTGCTGCCCGCTCCGGCGGATGCGATCATCAAGGGTCAAAAGTTCTACGCCTGGCACAGCGGAACGCATGGCCAATGCCGACGCCAAGTGAATTGCGTCAAGCGTCCGGAGGGGTTCTGCGGGAAACGGATGCCTGGCTCGATCAATAATGTCCCAGCTAACCCGCCAAATGTGCCAGTGAGCCGCTGCCGCGTTCAAGCGTGCGCGGCGATCGGCCGCCGTGGCTTCATCAACTTCTCCCATCATGACCGCGCGGATCAGCACGCGATCGCACTCGAGGAGCGTGAGATCGGAGGCTGCTACCAAATCGGCACGACGAAGCACCTCGCGCACACGATGGCCGGCGCTTTCCCCCAGCAACCACGCTAGCACGGCGCTGGACTCCGCATAAATGTTCACCGGGCACCACGCTCCTCAGCGAGAAGCTCAATCGCACGGCGTCGCTTGAGAAGAGGCGAGAGTTTCGGATAGAGCGCCCCGTCATTGGAGGCGCCGAGCGTCAGTTGCCCTCTCCTCGCGAGCATCCCTAACGCTGAGGGGACGCCTCGCCCTCCGACCTCCTGTCCCGGCGGGATGATTTGCGCGACAACTTCACCGCGATCCGTCACCACCACGTCCTCGCCGGAGCGGACTTCCCGAATGTACTCGCTTAAGCGATTTTTCAATTCCCGAAGACCTACGCTTTTCATACCGAGAATGTAGCTTCATGAAGCTACATTGTCAAGTACACCCCATAGCTTGTTGACCAGGAATACTGCGAGCCTAGGACGTTGGCGAGGGCTGGCTGTTTGACAGCACCATGTTTGAATGGATAATAAAGGCGAGGGATGAATCTTGAATGCGAGACTACCGGAGAAGGCTGATGCGGCGCCGCCGCAGCCGGGTGTCTACATCTTCAAGGACGCCCAAGGCCGGCCGATCTACGTCGGCAAGGCGAAGTCACTCCGCCACCGCCTGCGGTCCTACTTCCAGGAATCACGCCCTACTGACGAGAAGCGTGAGCGAATGTTGGACGTCGCCTCCGACCTCGAGACCATCCTGGTGGACAACGAAAAGGAGTCGCTGGCGCTCGAGAACAACCTCATCAAGCAGTTCAAGCCCCGATACAACATCCTGCTGCGCGACGACAAAACGTACCCTTATATCAAGCTCACGCTCTACGAGCTCTATCCGCGGGTCTACGTCACTCGCCGGCTGAAAAAGGATGGGTCCCAATACTACGGTCCATATTTTCCCGCCAACCTGGCTTACCGGATTGTCGACCTCATTCATCGCCGCTTTCTTGTGCCCTCGTGCAACGTGGACCTTACCCGGTACCACCCGCGCCCGTGTTTGCAGTATTACATCAAGCGATGCCAGGGGCCCTGCGTAGAGACCCTGACCACGCCACAACGCTACGCCGAGGCGGTGCGCATGGTGCGGATGTTCCTGGCCGGCCGAGAGAGCGAGCTCGTGCGCGACCTGCGCCAGCGGATGAACGACGCGTCTGAGAAGCTCGACTTCGAAGAGGCAGCACGTTGTCGCGACCTTATGACCACAGTTGAAGAGCTGCGCGAGCGCCAGAAGATGGCCGCCTCGCGCGGGGACAACGTGGACATATTCGGCTTCCATCAGGAAGGGCCGCTGCTGGCCGTGAACCTCTTTCACCTGCGCGGGGGCCGCACCGTCGACCGGCGCGAGTTCTTCTGGGAGGACCTCCAATATTTTGACGCCGGCGAAGCCTTTTCTTCCCTTTTGAAACAGGTCTACCTTGATCAGCAATATCTGCCGGATGAGATCCATGTTCCGGCCGATTTTGAGGACCGCAGCGCATTGGAAGAACTCCTGACGGAAAAGCGCGGAAGTACGTTGCACATCTTCACCCCACAGGGAGGCCGCAAGCGTGCCCTGCTGGAACTGGTGGCCAAGAACGCGCGCCATTCCTTTGAGCGTCGCTTCCGCGTGGCCAAGCCGGCGGCGAGTGAGATGCTGGAGAGCTTGGCGGAAGCGCTCGATCTCTCCAAGCTCCCGCGACGCATCGAGTGCTTCGACGTGTCACACATCCAGGGTAGCGACATCGTCGCCTCTATGGTGGTCTGGGAAGATGGCCGGATGAAGAAGTCCGACTACCGGAAATTCATCATGAAGACTGTCCCCCAAAATGACGACTTTGCCAGCATGAAGGAAGTTGTGGGCCGGCGCTACCGGCGCCTGCGCGATGAAAGGAAAGCACTGCCTGACCTTATCCTGATTGACGGCGGTATAGGGCAGTTGCATGCTGCAGCGGCCGCACTCGAGGCGCTGGAGATCATCAACCAACCCCTGGCCGCCATTGCCAAGAAGGAGGAGATCCTTTACGTGTTGGGGCGGGAAAGCGAACCGGTGGCCCTCGATCACCATTCCCCGGCGCTGCATCTCGTTCAGGAGGTCCGCGACGAAGCGCATCGATTTGCGGTCACGTTTCACCGCAGCAGGCGCAGGCATCGTGAGCTCACCACCGAATTGCTCCACATTCCGGGCGTGGGGGAGCGGACAGCGAGGAAGCTGCTGACCCAGTTCGGCAGTGTGAGCGCCTTGCGGGCTCTTTCCGAGGAAGAGTTAGGTCAGGTGGTGCGGCCTGCGCAAGCAAAGTTGATTCGAGAGCACTTTGCATCTGAGAACAAGGATGTTGGTATATAAGTCGGCGCGCCGGACTATTATTCAATTCACTTCCCCGTGGTTTCATGCGGCTTGAGTTGCCCTTGTAAAGCATGATACATTTGTTGTTGTTTGCGATGCCTTGGTAAAATGTCCGAGGAGGTTCTCATATGAGTGATAATCGTGGTGGAGCAAAGGTGATTTGGTTTCTGGCAGGGTTCAGCATGGGCGCGGTTGTGGCCCTGCTGCTCGCTCCCAAATCTGGGGAAGAGACCCGCGATTTCATTGGCAAGAAAGCGGAGGAGGGCCGGGACTACGTAACTGCCAAAGGTAAGGA
>DATJKY010000653.1:0-2381 GCA_035490955.1 Terriglobia bacterium
GATGACATGACATGTCATTCCGAGCATCCACAGCCTTTCGGCTGCCCATGCGGAGCAGAAACTCGGGGGCGCACGCCAGATTTGGGGGGATGAAGTCATGCGGCCGCCTTCACTTGATCTGAGCGGTGCTCCCAGAAATCCTCGAAGCGTCCACTGAGTTTACTGCAGCGAAGGGCGATGATCGCGTTGGCCCCTTTGACCGTCCAGTGCATGCCCGCACGCTTAAGCCGGGTGACGATCACCACTTTACATCCCGCCTCCACCACGCCGGTCGAGGTGCAGAATCCTTGCTGGTGAAACCGGGGATAGCGCATCCGCCGTCGATTGTTCCAGAGGTAGTGGATGCATTCCCGCGCTTCTCGGTAGGGACGCAGAGCTTTCACGAGGGAGCTCAAGCGGCCCTCATCGAGCTCATCGTAGCGCTGCTGAATCCAGGCCTTACCCGCTTCGCTGTTGCCGAAGATGACCTTGCCCACGGTGCTCAGGTGTTCTTTGGCATGAAAGCGGTCAAGAATCTGAGTCGCCTCGGGAAACAATTCGCCAGCGGTGTTCCAGATCCAAGTCGAGCCGTCGCCCAACACCACCTGCCGGGTAGCTTCGGTGAACCCTCGCCGGGTCGCCTCGCGCAGGACACGCGCGGCGAAGTCCGAGAGCTCGGGACTGGTGTCCTGAGTGGCGGCGCTTTCGATCGCCGCCGAGTAGGTAATCGATCCGGGATCACGGGTGGGCTTACCTTGCTTATCGCGTGATTCCGCGGTCCAGATGGTGACCACCTTGGCCTCCCGGGTTTTGGCAGAACCATCTGCTTGCTTGCCGGCGCGATCGGCCACTTCCGGGGCGCGCATCGGCACCCCGGTACCATCCATCCCCAGATACATAGTGGGAGCGGCGGGGCTCCTTTTTTCCACTGGCTGGCGTTCATCGACCGCGATCTCGGCCCCCAGCCCTTCGGCAACGCGCTCCACTTGTTTGGCGCTTACCTCCACTCCTGCCAACTCATGCAGCAACCCGCTGCTCTCCTTAAAGCTGACCAAGGCTGCTGCGCTCCCGGTCATGCGCAGCACTCCAGGACTTAGCGAAGAGCCTTCCAGACCCAGGGCCCGGTCGCGCGGGCAGAATCCGCTCTGGCATCGCTCACAGTGATAGTAAGCGCGCTGTAGGGACAGGGGCCCCAACGCGCTTTCGAAGGTCTTCTGGTGACGGCCATGATACTGGGCGGAGCCTCCGCAGGGGCAAGGCAGTTCGGGTCCCAGATGATCGCGGGTATCGGCGTTCAGGCGTTGTTCCAGGGCGCGGGCGGCCAGCCGCAACGTCTGCCGCCGCGCCGCCATCTCCACCGCCTCGAAGTCCAAGTCCACGATCGATGAGTGGCCTAAGAGGGTTTCGATTTCCTGGACGATTTCGTTCTGGGGGTTCGTTTGAAGCCCTTTTTTTCGGCCTCTCCGGCGGAGGCCGTTGGCGTACCCTCCAACTGGCGGTCCGCCCAGTTCTCACAGCCTTCCCAATAGGCTTCCAGTTTGGTGCGAAAGGCGTGTCCGGCTTCAATTTGCTGACCGGCGACGGCGGCCTGCTCCGGCGTCAGGAAGCGCGAACGGGTCTTGCCTCGCACAGCGCGGGTGAGGCTGTAGTAAGGGCCATGACGTGCCTTGGGGTCTTGGGCGCAGGCACATCCCGGCTTGCTGCACTTGACGGTGCGTTGCGACAAAGAGCCACGACGCATAGGTTTCGGTTCAGCCAACTCGGCAGCGAGTTGGCGGAGCTGGGCGGGAGGCATTATATTGTCCATGGTTCAATCTTACGGCTATATTAGCCGTAAGAACAACCAAAAACTTCAGCCCCCTGCGAAAATCCCATTCTGGTGACGTGCGCCCGCCAGTAAGTTCGCTCTCGACGAAAGCTACCGCGATCAGATCCTCTGGAAGTCCCATCTGGCTGAAGATCTGAACAACATGGTTCCGGAACGGCGCCAGGCGGTCGAACGCCGCGAGCAGGCGCGGCATCGCAGGTCCTAAGAAGTACTCTTGCCAGGCCTGAGCCGTGGAGTTACGGGTCAGAAGAAGGTCTTCCCAAGAGTCCTTCGGAGGTGACGGAACTGACGGGGAGCCTTGCTCCAGCCTGTTCAAGGGCTGGCGGCGGCCACCTGCTGCAGAGGGATCGGCTTGGGTTTGGTACATTTGAACCGCTAGATCAAGGTCGCGCAGCGCACCATCCATTACGTCCTGAGCGGACTGGTTCGACACCGATCGCAGCTCGGGTCCGCAGCTCGACGCACGCTTGGCTTCCGACCTTTCTGCGGCGACAGCCGAGACGGGCACTGCGGGCAAGAGCAGGCTTACCGCGAGCAGTCGCATCCAGTACAAGCGCCATTTCATTGTGCCCAT
>DATJKY010000654.1:0-2459 GCA_035490955.1 Terriglobia bacterium
TGGCGGGCGAAAAAGTTTACATGTCCAGCAGAATTCCTCTCGGCGTTCTAACATTGTTTCCTCGTGGAAACCTGAAGGAGAATTAGGAACAAAATCGTGAGCATTAGGAGTCGCAAGCCACCATGCAGGCGAGTGCCAAAGAGACGCCGTTCCAATTGATAGGTGCAGCGGCCCCCCTGGTATCAGACTCCCTTGTTCGCTGAAAAGGAGGCATCGGATTCGGACGACATGGTGCAACTCCTGGGGCCAAGTATTTGCCCAACGCGATCCGCCCGTGATAGCAAGTGGCGTGACCTTCGTCTTAATTCGAAGCTGTCGTCCGGTTGTTTTGCCCCCAGGCAGAAGCCGAGGGCCTCACGATCATGCCGATCAGGCGAAACGGCAGAGATGATAGGGGTCTTGCTTGCCAAAGATTCAGCCTCAGCAGTGCCCCCAGGGATGGACTGTTGGAGTGCGAAGTTCAATCCGATGTTCGATATCCTTGGCCAGTTGGACGCTGCATACCGGAGGGGCCGGTCGGTGAAGGCCGGCGAGTCGCTGCATCTCTTTCTCCCGGGCGTCGCGGAGCGATTCGCCGGACAGGGGATAGCTCAACGACTGGTAGCTGAGTGCGTGGCGAACGGCGCTCACGAGGGGTACCGCGTGGCGGTCACCGAGGCTACGAACAGGACTTCGCAGCATGTCTTTCGAAAACAGGCTTTGGTCGAGCGCGTGAAGCGGTCCTACCGGGATTACCGGTTCGAGCGCCAGGCTGTCTCTGCATCGATCGCCGAACAAGGGGGGCCGCGCTGATGGATAAGGTCCTGGCTCCGTGACGTTCCCGCACTAACCTGACGGTGTGGCCGACGAGACCCCGCGGGCGGTGCGGTCGGGACATTTCTCTCATCCTTACAGTCAGTTTAATCTCTTGCGTGGAGGGCTGGTTTCGCACCACGCGGTCGCGGAGGTTGCGGCGGCGAGTAAACGCCTGGAGGCTTCTTATAGGAGCCTGCTCTTTAGGGGGAGGACAAAAGTCCGTGGCACACGTCTGTATTCTCCGGCGACCAACGGCGAGACTGCTCGGGGCCCTGATCGTTGCAGTCCTTGGCCTGACGGCTCCGGGTTGCAAGAGCAAAGATAAGGGCCGGCAAGCTGAGAATGGTTCTCACTCGACGGTCACGGTGGTGATGGAACCAGGTGGCCTCTTGGCCATTCGGACCTCGGCTGCGGAATTTGAAATCTTGGAGTCAGGATACATCCGCGCTTCGCTGATCCGGAATGCCAAGCGGGTGGCCCTTGATGATCCGCAGACGGGCGCGGCCTCCTCGGAAGGCTATCCCGTGGTAGACGGCAAGCCCATCGAGGATTTCGTCCTGGATCTCACGCACGCGAGGATTGCGGATTATCAGAGTCGTGTTGGTCCAAGGGGAAGCGGATTGAAATTGGCGGTCGCAGTTCTTCCCGTGGAGATGCCCTGGCGCTTGCCTCCGCAGCTTACAAGAACGGGCTGGTCGACCGTGAAGCTGGATAAGGTAGTGAGCCAGCAGCATCGCCTCAACGCATCACTCGTCGACGCGAAAGTCCCAGCGTACGAACTGTGGTCATTCCAGGGAACAAGTTACGAGTGGGGCAAAGACACCATCTTCAGGATGAGCGCGAATTTCTCCCAGCCGAATGTCATGGCTGCCATCTCGCCGAGCGGCCAGGGCGGCGGCATCCCGGTGGTGGCATTCTGGACGGCCACCGTGGGCGAAGCCATCGGCCATGCGGAGACGGGCCCACGCGTGCTTTCCTTGCCAGTCAATGTGGAGCGCGACCAACGCATCCGCGTGGCGGTGGCGGAGGAACCGGCGGCAACTCTGCAGCCGGGAGAGAGCTATGCGAGCCCCACACGTTCGTGATGGTCTATGCGGGCGACTATTACCAGCCGCTGCGTCTCTACGCCGAATTGCTCCAGCGGGAAGGCTGGAGGCCCGCCAAGCCAAATCCGGAAGACTACGGCGTCAGTTGGTGCGGATGGGGATATCGATCCGATGTGACGCCAAAGGAGATGTTGGGGACGATTCCCAAACTGAAGGAACTCGGCATCAAGTGGGCGACTCTCGATTACCGGTGGTTTAACAACTTCGGTGATTGGGATCCCCGGCACTCCAATTTCCCCAATGAAACACTGGCAAAACTGGTCGAACAATTCCATCGGCAGGGCCTAAAAGTGCAGGTGTGGTGGGTGCCGCTGGCGGTGGGCGACGGTCAATTGTGGGAACCGATTGGCGAGGAAGAGAAAAGACCGGAGGCGCGCGCTGAGCAACGACGCCCGGCTAAGGTCGTCGAGGAGCACCCGGACTGGCTGGTCCTTGACGGGAACGGCAAACACGCGCGAGCGTTCCTGAATCGCGCGGTGCTGTGTCCCGCCTTGCCAGCGGTCCAGGAATATTACCGACAGGTCACAAAGCGGCTGATGCGCGACATGGGGTTTGACG
>DATJKY010000655.1:0-6193 GCA_035490955.1 Terriglobia bacterium
CGATCAGGAAGTCGTCTTCCTCGAACCCCCACCGCGCGCGCATCCGCGAGCGCAGGCCAGCATTCGGCGCTTCCGGCGGGAACTCAATGCCGTCCGGAATGACTTCGATCATGTCCGCCGGTACTCCGGATTCCGCAAGAAGCTGCCGCACGAAATCGGATATGGCGATGACGGCGTGGCAGGTGAATTGGTATTTCAATCGGTGAATCATGCGGCCGCCCGCAAGTCCCGTAGGCATGAAAGTCACGCGTCGGCTGGCAACGCGACGAACCGGCATCCCTGCGGACCCGAGCCAGGCGATCGTCTGCCCCTTGCCGTCGTGGGCGTGGAGAATGCGAAAAGGCTCCGCCCACAGAAGTTGGCGAAGTTGGACAATCCCGTACGCGTGCGCGGGGTCGTGGACCGGCAGAGCGAACACGTGCAAATGTTCCTGATGGGCACGCCATTCGAGCAAGCTGCCTTCTGGACAAACGACCAACTGTTCGTGACCTCGCTCGCGAAGGCCGCATGCGAGCAATAAAAGTTGCCTCTGCCCACCCCGCAGTTCTTGACCGGTGTCGATGTGCATCACCCGCAGGTAGGTAGTAGGTCGTAGGTCGTAGGTGGTGGGTCGGACAGTTCGTTCGTTGACCTGATTGAGTTCCCGCAACCTGGATACCCCACTCGCAGGCAGGCACCCGACATACCACCTACCACGTACTACCTACCGCCCACTGCCACCACTTTAGCGTATTTCCTCGCCACATATCGTGCCGCCATCCAAGCGATCCAAAATCCTTGACGGCCGTCGAGAATGCCGAGGCGAAGGAAATAAGTCTGGGCGAAAACCCAGGGCGGGGTAAAGGCGCGTTTGGTCCAACCTGCGGGCGCGCCGCGCTCAAGCATTTCTCGAGCCGCCAAGTCGGTGTAGAACTCGATGCGGCTCCTGTGCTCTTCTAGCGAGTCGCATGTATAGTGCAGTATCGAGCCGGGCAGGGTTTCCACCCGGCCGTTTACGAACACGGACTCGTGGACGTAGGACCCTCGCCATGCGCCGTACCCGCGGTCATAGAGCCGAAGCTTGTAGTCAGGGTACCAACCGGAGTGGAGAATCCACCGCCCCAGATAATAAGCGCGCCGGGCGAACCGGAAGCCGGCGGCCGAAGGTTGGGACGATTTCCAGCGGACGATGGCGGCCTGCGCCTCGTCATCGAGTTCTTCATCAGCATCGAGGCTCAGGATCCACTCGTGTCGCGCCTGCGAGCTGGCAAGATTCTTCTGCGCCGCGAAGCCCTCAAAGGGATGAACGATCACGCGCGCACCCAGCCGGGCGGCGATGTCCCGTGTCGCATCGGTCGACTCACCGTCCACTACGATGACTTCATCAGCGCAGGAAAGCGAGCCGATGGCGCGAGCGATTTTCGCCTCTTCGTTGCGGGCAACAAGGGTGGCAGAGATGCTGGGCATTTGTTCCTAGTCCGTTGCCCGTTGTCACTACTGACGACGGGCTAATGACCGAGAATCCTGGCAACCTCTCCGCTGGAGACCATTTCCGCTACTCGTGCGATGTCGCCGTGCAACGGCCGATCATAGACGAGCGGGGTGACAGCCCGACGCACCAGGGCCCGCGCCTTCTCCGCAAGCGCCCCGCTTCTGAGCGGCGCCAGCACGTCCAGCGCCTGGCATGCAACCAACAGCTCGATGGAAAGAATGGCAGCAACGTTAGCGAGCAGGGAGCGCAGCTTCAGGGCCGCGGTCATCCCCATGCTGACATAGTCCTCCTTGTTGCCGGAAGTCGGAATGGAGTCAACCGAAGCCGGATGAGCCAGCACCTTGTTTTCCGAGGCGAGCGCTGCAGCCGTCACCTGAGCCATCATGAAGCCGGATTCCACCCCGGGAGACCGGGCGAGGAAAGGCGGCAGGTCGGAAGTGAGCGGATTCACCATACGGTCGATGCGTCGCTCGGAGATGCCGCCCAATTGCGTCAGGGCAATAGCCATCAAGTCCAAGGGCGTGGAAAGCGGCTGCCCGTGGAAGTTGCCGCCGGAAATCACTTCCCTGCCCCGGGCAAAGACCAGCGGATTGTCGGTGACACTATTCATTTCGATCTCAAACACGTTGCGGGCATAAGCCAGGGCATCGCGCACGGCGCCGTGAACCTGTGGCATGCAACGGAGGCTGTATGCGTCCTGAACCCGGGGGCAATCGCGGTGCGATTCGCGGATAGTACTGCCGAGGTTCAGTCTCGCCAGGTTGCGAGCCGTTTGAAGCTGACCTGGGTGCGGGCGGGCCCTGTGCAAGCGCTCATCAAATGCTGCCGGAGAGCCGCGTAACGCATCAAGCGACATTGAGCCGGCGACATCGGCCGTGTCCACGAGTGTTTCCGCCTCCCGCAATGCCAGCAGACCGAGCGCGAGCATCGCCTGGGTACCGTTGATGAGCGAAACGCCCTCCTTAGCTTCGAGAGCCAGCGCCTTCAGCCCCAGCCGCTTGAGAGCCGGCCCGGATTCCTGGGTTTTGCCCTCCAAGTTCACTCGACCCTCACCCACTAAAGCCAGGGCGACATGGGCTAGAGGAGCCAAGTCACCGCTGGCCCCTACCGAGCCCCGGCTCGGCACCACCGGATGAACGCCCCGATTCAGGAACTCGCACAACCGTTCGGCCACAGCAGGGCGGACGCCGGAGAGCCCTCTGGCCAAACCATTGGCGCGCAGCAGAAGCAGGCCTCGCGTTTCCGCGGCTCCGAGCGGCTCCCCAACGCCGCAAGCGTGGCTGCGCACGATGTTAAGCTGCAGCTCCCGTGCCCTGTCCGGCTCGATGCGCTCCGTAGACAGGCTGCCGACACCGGTGGTCACCGCATAAACGACCTTCCTCTCGGCGATCATTCTGTCGATGAGCGCGCGTGAGCTCGCCATAGCGCGGCGAGCGTCCGGGTGCAGTCCGACGGGCCGGTTCTTCAGAACCACTTCATAAAAATCGTTGCGTGTCAGATCGAGTCCGGTGAGGAGAAGCCGCTTTGCCATTTTTGATTTTAAATTTTGGATTTTGGCTCGAGACCGCTTCAGCCGCCGCCGACCTCGCAGGTCCGCCGCCCATGGCTCCTCCAACGTCACTACTACATGTGAACTTGGCATTCTCGAGGAGGTCGCCAGCGCCACCGACGAGGTTCGTTTCAGGACTCCGGTGGAGTCCATCGGATTCCGGGAAATCGGAGAATCTGCTCTTGCCACGAAGAACAGAAGATTCCTCGCTCCGCTCGGAATGACAGGTGGGGGACTTCGTCTCTATTGGTGGGCCGAAGGCCCCCGTAACGCTTCTTCGGCGCAATCCCAAATCGAAAATCCAAAATCTAAAATGCCTTGGCGCCAGCCAGAAAAAGCTCTCGATACCTGTCAGGCAAAGCTCTTGGATGGCCCTCGCGATCGGTGATGACGTGCACCGTCTCTCCTTCGGCCAGCATCGCGTTATCGCTCTCGCGGTGCACTTCATAAGCGAACACCAGAACTCGCTTGCGCGCGCCGCGCAGCCGGGTGCGGACCAGGAGCTCCTCGTCGTAGCGCGCCGGCGCCTTGTAACGGCAGCGGGCCTCCGCCACCATGATGTAGAGCCCGTCCTGCTGTTCCATGTCGCGGTAGGCAAACCCATGCTGCCGGCAGAGGTCGGTCCGCCCAATCTCAAACCAGACGAAAAAGTTAGCGTAATAGACGATGCCCATCTGGTCGGTTTCCGCATAACGCACGCGAAGACGGCTGGTCGTCCAGTCGGTTTGAAACTCAGGGCTCATAAGGGAGCATTGTAGCTCAGCTCCGCGCGGGTACGCCACGCAGATCAAGCAAAACGCGAACTTAGGATGGTCGACACGGCCTTACCACAGGGGCGTCTGATTGGCAAGATTCGGGCCTTCGTGAAAGCGCACCTTAAACTAGCTTCGGCGCGCCCCGGTAAAGAAATCTTAGGCTAAACATAGCCTACTGATCATAGCTGGCTGAGGGAGAGCCGATCGGCGCAGATGGGTCCGGGCGGCGACCGGCGATTGGCTGCGAGCTGGCTGGCCGTCGAGTGCTCTCACTCCGCCTGCAACACGGCGCGGGTCAGAGTTTGGAAGTGGTAACCCATCACGGCCAGGGTAATAGCCGTATCGAAGGCGTGGCGGTAGCGCGTGGCCGCCTGCAGGAAGAACTTCCAGTAGCTGGTGCGGCCCTTGGTCAGCACCCCCTGCTTCAGCATGGAGCGGGCAAGCGCCAGGTAATCGGAAAACAGCCGGCGACGGTGGACGGCGGGGCGGAAGCGCTCGAGGAAACGAAGCACACGCTCGTAGTAGGCGTCGGGATGGTAGATGCGCTCCAAAATAGACCGGTACCCCTCCACCAGGCGCTGCACGTCCATCTTGGGTATGAAGTTCAGCCGCAGCTCCATATTGTTGCCGTGGCCCTCGTCCACGATGCGGCCTTCCTTCATCAGCCGGCGATAAAGCTGGGTTCCCGGTAACGCGAGCAGCAAGCCGACCATGGCCAGCGGGATGGCGCTCTCCTGGATGAATTGCACCTGGCGGTCGAAGATGTCATCGGGGTCGTTGTCAAAGCCCACGATAAAGCCTGCCATCACTTCCATGCCGTAGTTCTGGATGCGGTGGACGCTTTCCATCAGGCCACGGCGCATGTTCTGGTGCTTCTGGGCTTCTTTGAGACTGGCCTCAACCGGCGTCTCGATCCCCAGAAACACGCGGTGGAAGCAGGCGTCCTTCATCATTTGCAGCAGTTCGAGGTCGTCGGCCAGATTCAGTGAGGCCTCGGTGAAGAACGTGAAGGGACGGCGGTGACGGTTGTTCCATTCCGCCAGCGGCGGCAGCAGTTCCTTCACCTTTTTCTTGTTGCCGATAAAGTTGTCATCGACGATGAACACCGAGCCGCGCCACTTGCGTTCGTAAAGTTGCTCCAGCTCCGCCAGCACCTGGTCCGGTGTCTTGGTGCGCGGCCGGCGGCCGTAGATCTCGATGATGTCGCAGAACTCACAGGTAAAGGGGCAGCCCCGGGAATACTGGATGGACATGGCGCTGTAATAGCGGGGATTGATCAGGCTGAGGTCGGGCAGCGGGGTCCTGTCCAAACCCGGCATGTTCGCCGCTTGATACATGGGCTTCGCTTTCCCGCGTTCCAAATCTTCTGCCAGCCCGGCAATCAGGTCTTCCGCCTCGCCAATCACCACGTGGTCGGCATGCCGCGGCAGTTCCTCGACGCTCGAGGTCACCGGCCCGCCAATCACCGTTCGCAGCCCGGCGGCCTTGCACCGCCCGAGCAGCGCCAGCAGGTCGCTCTTGTGGACCAGCATGCCGCTGAGGAAGGCAACGTCCGCCCACTTCAGGTCGGCGTCGGTCAGTCGTCGAACGTTAATGTCCACCAATCGCTTGTTCCAGTGCTTGGGCAGCATGGGAGCGATGGTCAGGAGCCCCAGGGGCGGGTAAACCGACCGCTTGCCCTCAAAGGGCAAGGCATGCTTGAAACTCCAGTAGGTATCCGGCCACTCGGGATAAATCAACAGAACATTCATGTGTGTTCTTGACCCGGAAGAGACTAAACCAATTTTATATCATGTATTCATCTAAGCTTACAGCACAACTGCGAACCGCTTAAAGGGCGAAAAGAGCGCCTAAGAGGTTGAATATCGCGAACGAACGGGAGAGGGTGAGCGAGGTACCTGGCTTACCCACCGGGCTGTTTAGGTCGCGCTGTCTCGCACTCTTAACGCGGCTGGGCCCCGGACCGACAAGCTATGACCCCTCACCCGGCTCTTCCGCGACTGCGAGACCGCCACCCTCCCCAGGGGCTGATTTTTATCCGTATCTTCATCCTCGGCTGGGACACCGGGGGTGCCTACATTTATCCCCACAGCGACCGGAAGCCCGCGAAGCGGGCGACATCTTGTAGCCCACGGCGGCAGCCATGGGTAGAAGGGCGGGAAGAACAATCCTCCAGCCCCAGAAGGGGCGACATCGGAAAGTTCCCTTTGGGTTCCCGTTGAGATGGGGCCAGATGTCGCCCCTGACGGGGCTCGTTTTGAATCTATTGATGGGACCTCCTTCCCACGGCTTTCGCCGTGGGCTAGGCGACGTCGCCCGCTTCGCGGGCTGGCACCCTTGCACAGCAACCCGGTGTCCCAACAAGGAATGTGGGACATGCTCAGCCCCAAGGGAGAGGGCAAGAAGTCTAAGAATCTC
>DATJKY010000656.1:0-9633 GCA_035490955.1 Terriglobia bacterium
GAGATGCACGAAGCGGCGGAGGTCTACCGCTTGAACTGGTGGCAGTCGTTGACGCAACTGGAGCTGCCCTACGCGGCCATTGGGCTGGTCTGGAACTCGATGATGTCAGTGGCCGGCGGCTGGTTTTTCCTGATGGCCTGCGAGATGTTTGTCCTGGGGAACCGCGACCTTCGTCTTCCCGGGCTCGGTTCCTACCTGCAAACGGCTGCCAGTGCAGGGAATACTCGCGCGATTCTATGGGGACTGGTCGTCTTGGTTACCGTAATCGTTCTGACGGACCAATTAGTTTGGCGTCCGATCATCGCCTGGGCCGAGAAGTTCAAGTTCGAGCAGGTCGAAGCAACAGAAATCCCACGCTCGCCCGTGCTCGAACTGCTGCGCCGTTCGAAGCTCCTGAGCTTGGCGGCACGGGTGTCTTTCAGACCGTTGCGCGAAGCTTTGAATCTGTACTTTGCAGCAAAGCATCAGCCATCACAGGGGAAGGGCGCCGCGGCGCAAGTAACGAAATGGATAGCGCGTGCGCTCACGCTTGGGGCTGTGCTTGGTGTCCTGTACGCGATGGGGAAAATGGGCGTAATGCTCGTCTCGGTTTCCCGGCCGGAACTCGGAGGCATCTTGTGGGGAGCCGGGGCGACATTCCTTCGAGTTGAGTTCACCATACTGTTGGCAACCCTGTGGACTCTTCCGGTCGGGGTCTTCGTTGGACTAAGGCCGCGCCTCTCCGCCATCGCCCAGCCAATCGCTCAGATCGCCGCTTCCGTACCAGCTACTGCCTTGTTTCCAATCATACTTCTGGCGCTGATTCGCATCGGGGGCGGACTGGGAGTCGGCTCGATCGTTTTGTTGCTGTTGGGTACCCAGTGGTACATCCTGTTCAATGTCATTGCCGGGGCGATGGCCCTGCCGACCGACCTCAAAGAAGTCTGTGACGTATTCCGCTTGAGCACTGTGGAGCGGTGGCGCAGGCTGCTGTTGCCTGGAATCTTTCCATTCCTTATTACAGGTCTTGTGACAGCATCCGGCGGGGCCTGGAACGCAAGCATCGTCGCGGAATACTTCCGTTTTCAGGGCCATACCTTCTCAACCACCGGCTTGGGTGCGGTCATCAGCCACGCGACAGACACCGGAAACCTCAGCGTCTTGTTGGCCGCAACGGTGGTAATGGCGGCAATGGTCGTCACGGTCAACCGGCTTGTCTGGAGACGGCTTTACGCTCTGGCTTCCACCAAGTTCAAACTGGAGGGTTGACTCCCGGAAGCTTAATAGGGAAGTTGTGGAGGCCCCGCGAGACCTGGCTCTTTAATGTCTGATAAGATATCTTATGTTAACTAGTGGCACCAGCTTTCCCCGCAGTTCAAGGAAAGGCTGAGAATGACCCGAAGGATCTGCTTTTCGTCGCGCCTAGCGAAGAATCAGGCCGTTACCAGTACAGGGCACAGAGGAAAAGCAGAAACTACAAATCGAGAAGATAGAATACGCCTCTTCCTCTGCTTTCTCTGTGGCCCCGTCGTGAAATCCTTTTCTTTCCATCCCCCCGATCAGAAGTAGAATTTCAGCCCGAACTGGATTTCCCGCGGATCGCCCGGCCCGCCCGATCCGAGGCCAAGAATCGGTTGAATCGTGCTAAACACCTTGCCGAAGGACCCAGGGTTCGTAATGTCGCCGCTCGGATTCGCGAAGTTGGGGTGGTTGAAGGTGTTGAAGAACTCCACGCGGAACTCGAAGCGCTTGCTCTCCGTCACCGGGAACTCCCGGAAGAAGCTCAAGTCCAGGTCCCAGAGCCCTGGTCCGTGGAAGGCTCGCGGCGCGCAGCTCCCGAACGTGCCGTTGGCCGGAATCGCGAAGGCGGCCGGGTTAATGAAGAAGCCGGACCCCGTGCCTACGTAACCGCCGGAACCTGTGGCCGTGTCGGTAGCACCTGAAAAGGGATTACCAATGCAATTCGCGTACGGGCTGTTGTTGCCCCCGGTGATGGTGTAGCTGCGGTCGGGGGCCGTGATGTAAAAGGGTGTACCGGTTTGGGCGGTGAAGATGGTGTTGAACTGCCAGTTGCCTGCCAGTTTGCTGGCCACCCCACCGTCACTGAGCCACTGGCGTCCCTTGCCGAACGGCAACTGCCACAGGGCATAAGTCACGAAGCGGTTTTCGATATCGATCTGGGAGTTGCTCATCTCAGCGGAGTAGTTGAGGCCGTTCTGTGGAAGCTGAGGACCCGTTAGATTGTCCACGTAATTGGCGAGGCCGTGGCTCCAGGTGTAGTTCACCCCATAGGCAAGCCCGCGGGCGAAGGTACGGCGGAGGTCAACCTGGAGAGCATTGTAGTTGGTATTGCCGTCGTTGGTGGCGTACTCGAGGTATCCATGTTGGCCGCCGAGGCCACAGCTTCCGTCCGGATTGAGTGTGGTCGTAACCTGGGTGACCGAATTCAGGTTAGCCCAAGGGAAGGTCACGATCGGGCAGCCACCCGCCCCGGAGCCGATGATGGAACCCTGGTTGAGGTTTCGCACACGGTTTTCCTTCCGCCCCCAGTTGCCGACGTAGGTGAGGCTCAGGACCGTATCCTTCGAAAGCTCGATCTGCGGTCCAAAACTCACTTGTTCCACATAAGAAGTGCGCTGGTTGGGGTCCTGGGCGCGGAATTGTATCTGAGCCAGGTTGAGCGGCCCTCCGAACTGGTCAAGTGGAAACCCGTTTGACAGGTTGTACAGGGGAGCGGCGCCATTTGAAAGCGTGCCGTCATTGAGGAAGGGCGGATTGAGCTGGATAAGGCTCTCTGACCCGATCCGGATCTCGTGCTGGTAGAAGATGCCGTAGCCGCCCCGAAGCACAACATTATCCCGCAAACGATAAGCGAAACCGAGACGAGGCGCAAAGTTTGTGTAATCAGGATTGATGAGCGACCGCGCGGCCCATCCAGAGGCATTCGCCGGCGCCGTAACGAGGCTACCGCCGTTGGCCGGGGAAAAGTTAGAGGTCTCGTTTTGCCGGTTCAAAACCGGGGAGAAGATCTCGTAACGCAGGCCATAGTTCACCGTCAGCTTGGATGTGGCGCGCCAAGTGTCCTGCGCGTAGAAGGCGTTGCCGGGCATGTAATTGTGGACCACCAGCGGGGTGGTAAAAAAGCTGGTATCGACGTTGCCCATGAGAAAGTCGGGCAGTCCGAACTTACCGCCAGCGGTGTACAGCCCTTGTTCAAAGATCCAGCCTTGGGGAGCCTTAATGTCCAGGAAATTATCGCCCCACTTGTGGTACTCGTAGCCGAACCTGAAGCTGTGGCTGCCTTTCAGCCAACTCAAGTTGTCGATGAATTGCCACACCTGGGAGATCTGATACTGCGGCCGCCAGGGTGAAGTACCAAGCCGGACCAGGCCAGTGATGTCAATCGGTGGAATGCCGGCCGTGCCGGGGCCGATTGGAATGCCGGTCAGACCATAATTCGGCGCCAGCGATGTGCCGAGAGCCACGCCGATGGGATCGCTGTGCGCGTAGTCACGATTCCACCCTCCCCGTATCTCGTTCAGCAGGGAACTCCTGAGCGAAGTCGCGAGACCCAGGGCCAGTTGCTGGGTGTGGATGTTGTACTGGGTGGCGAAATCACCGTTGCCGGGGACCGGATCGGAAGTCCAGAGCGGGTCTTGGCGGCTCACATGGTAATAGCTGTAGCGGCCGAAGAGGTTGTTCTTGCTGTTGATCGTATAGTCTACCCGGCCGTCCAGTGACCAGGTGTCGTTGGGGACAGCCGCTTGGAAAATATAGTTGGGCTGCCCGGTCCAGCTTCCAGGCTGGCCCTCAACCGACACCGGGCCGGGAATGTTGGGAGCGGGGTACAGAGCCGTGAAGTTGTGTCCCACCGCGTTCATGCAGTTCGATTGAATGATATTGTTGACCACGCAACCAGACTGGCCGGAGACTGAATCCGCCAACGCATAGGGGAGCTCGGTAAAGTTGCCCTGTTGCATGAGGGGTGTCGGCACCGTATTCTGGTTGGCCTGGGCACGGCGTGCCCTGAAGCCTTGCATATCGAAAAAGAAGAAAGCCTTGTTCTTGACAATCGGCCCTCCAATGGTTCCACCGAACTGGTTCTGAACGTAATGGCCGATGGGCACTCCGCTGGCGTTGGAGAAAAAGTCATTCGCGTCCAGATTGTCGTTGCGGAGAAACTCCCAAAGGTCGCCATGAAATTGGTTGGTGCCGGACTTGATGGTGGCATTGACCACTGCCCCGGCGGTGGTGCCAAACTCCGCCGTGTAAGTGCGCGTCTGGATGCGGAACTCCTGCAGGGCATCCGGCGGCGGCTGCACAACCTGGACAGAGAATTCCTGAAGATTCTCCGAATTGGAGTTGTTGTCAATCCCGTCCAGCATGAAGTTGTTCTGTATCTCCAGGTTGCCGTTAACGCTGAAACGGTCAGGGGCGGGGTTGTTAGCCGCATAGTATTTCTGGACGCCGGGCTCGAGCAGCGCCAGGTCCGCATACCGGCGACCGTTTAAGGGGAGGTCTACCATCTGTTGTGTACCCACGACGTTACCGAGGTCTGCCGTCTGGGTTTGCAGCAGCGGCTCGGACGCTGTGACCGTTACTTGTTGCTGTGTTGACCCAACCTTCAATGTGATATCGACTTCGACTCTCGACTGGACATGAATCTCTATATCGCTTTGTATCGCCGTCTGGAAACCGGGTGCCGTCACTCGGACTTCGTAGTCTCCGGGCAAGAGTGCGAGCGCCTGGAATTCGCCGGCGCTGTTAGTCGCCGTCCCGAGACTGACACCGGTGGCTTTGTTGGTGACCGCTACGGTTGCGTTGGGCACAACGCTCCCGGTCGGGTCGCGCACGGTGCCCACAATGGCCCCCCGATCAGCCTGGGCGAGGGCAGAGCCCGAAACGGCAAGCAGGAAAGCTAAGGTCACGGCCATTCTTCTGAAAGTCATTTGGGGTCGAACGCTTTTCGTCATGGAAATTCTCCTCTCCTTTTTTGTTCCGCGCGTCAGTCATCGACCCTCTTCGAATCTGCGCAATGCCCTTAAGGAGCGATGTTTAGCGCTGTCATCAACAAAGGCAGAACTTCAAGACCGAAGAAACAAGTCCACCGTCTTATCCATGAAGCCTTCCCACCCAAACACCCTAACGATGTGGTTGAGTATAAATCAATTATAATAAATGTCCAGCGTCAAACCGACCTCTCTTCCTGGGTGGGCACCTGTCCGGGCGAGCGTCGGAGATGCTAGCCAAATCTGCTCAGGCACTTTAAGTTTTCAACGGACCTTTGCGGGATTCGGAATTTATGTTCGGGGTAACGTCGATGAGAACCGCATCTAAGCGCTCAATCCAGATGCTTGCTGCTGCCCTTTGCCTGCTCTTTCTTCTGCCGTCGCGCGCAGGAAACGCTGATGCGTCTCAGCAGTCCGCTCTCGCGGCGTCAGAGGCCGCCCTCGAGTTGCCCGTGGACCGAGGCGCGGCTGGGGTGTGGCAGAGCTTGAAGAAGCTGCACACGCGGGCGAGCCTCCTGATGGTGACGGCCCATCCGGACGATGAAGACGGCGGCATGCTCACGTACGAGTCACGGGGAGAGGGCGCGCAAGTGACGTTGCTCACCCTCAACCGGGGCGAGGGCGGCGCCAACGTGATGTCGTCCGACTACTTCGATGCTCTGGGTTTGGTGAGGACGCAGGAACTGCTCGCCGCGGACCGTTACTACGGCGTGGATCAATACTGGACACGGGTGGTCGACTACGGTTTCTCGAAGACCAAGGAGGAATGCCTGGGCAAGTGGGGCCACGATCGTGTGCTTTACGACGTCGTCCGCGTGGTGCGCATGACGCGGCCGCTTGTCATCACTTCGGTCTTTGTAGGCGGCCCCACCGACGGTCACGGCAACCATCAAGTGGCCGGACAAATGGCGCAAGAAGCTTTCAGGGTGGCGGGCGACCCTAACGTGTTCCCTGACCAGATCAAGGCAGGGCTGCGACCTTGGTCGCCCATGAAGGAGTACGCGCGCGTGCCATTCTTTTTGGAGGAGGGACATGTCGACCCCAAGGGCGTTTACGACTACGCGACGCACAAGATGGCGCCGGCCGGCGTCCAGGACTACGTTCACGATCGTTGGGAGCCGGGGGCCGTCAAGACCAATGTGGTGGCTCCTGAAGGACAATATGATCCCGTGCTGGGCTTCAACTACACCCAGGTTTCTCGCGAAGGACTGGGATTCCAGAAGTCGCAGAACGGAGGTGCTGACGTGCCTGCGGCCGGACCGCGGATGAGTCCCTACCATCGCTTCGGCTCGGTGATCAATGCTAGCGACAAAGAGAGTTCGTTCTTTGACGGCATCGACATTTCGCTTTTGGGCATCGCCAGCCTGGCCAAGAGCGGCGACACCGAATTCCTGAAGCGGGGCCTCGCGGAGATGAATGCATCTGTGGAAGAAGCGATGAGCAGGTTCTCCGCCGACCATCCGGAGAAGGTAGCTGGCAGCTTGGCGCGCGGGTTGAAGGCGACCGAGAGCGTTCTCGACCACGTGGCCGCGAGCAACCTTTCTGACGATGCCAAGTACAACATCACGCACGAGCTGGACGTGAAAAAGGGCCAGTTCAACAAGGCGCTGGCCCAGGCACTTGCCGTTTCACTGCGTGCCACCGTCGCGCCCGAGCAAGAGCCGAATCCGCTTTTCGCAATGTTTATGGGCGATCCGGACACGTTCCGCGTCGCTATCCCCGGCCAGCAGTTCCAGGTGAAGGTCCACGTAGTGAACCAGAGCTCAGAACCGATAAGACTTGATAAGATCGAGCTCCAGCCCGTGGGCGGAGAGACATGGTCTGTCACGGCAGAGGGTCAAGTGGGAGGACAGTTGGCGGGCAATCAGGTCGTCGATCTGCGGTTCAAGGTGAAGGTGCCGGATGACACCGGCTTCACGCGGCCTTACTTCGCGCGCCCGGACATCGAACAGCCCTATTACAACATTATCGACGAGCGGGCACTCAATCTGCCGCTCGCGCCGTACCCTCTCGCGGCGTGGGCACAGTTCACTTACGCTGGAGTTCCCTTCCGTGTTGGACAAGTTGTGCAAACCGTGAAGCGAGTGACCGGCTACGGACAAGTGCTGGAGCCGTTGATCGTAGCTCCGGCGGTTTCTGTTTCGATGTCGCCGCACGCCGGGATTGTGCCGCTCGCCGCCAAATCGTTTACGGTGATTACGACCATCCGCAGCAACGTGAAAGGACCGGCCAAGGGCACCGTGAGGCTCGACCTGCCGCTAGGCTGGCAGTCGCGGCCGAACTCGGCGGAGTTTTCCATCGCCCAGGATGGCGAAGAGCAGTCCCTCACCTTCGAGGTGATGCCTATCAACCTCAAAGAGGAGTCGTACACTCTTACCGCCCTGGTCGAATACAATGGCAACGCCTACAAAGCCGGTTATCAAGTTACGGGCTATTCCGGGCTGCGTCCCTATTTCCTTTACAAGCCTTCAACGTATCACTCTTCCGGCGTGGACGTGAAGGTGGCAGGGGAACTCAACGCGGCCTATGTCATGGGAAGTGGTGACGAGGTGCCGGCAGCGCTGGGAAACCTGGGCGTCAAGGTTAGCTTCCTTTCGGCCGCTGACCTTGCTACCGGTGATCTTTCGAAATTCGACGTGATCGTTTTGGGTGTTCGAACCTACGCAGCGCGCCAGGATCTCATTACCTACAACGAGCGCCTGCTAGACTACGTAAAGCATGGTGGCGTCGTCATCGTGCAATATAACACCCCGGAGTACGATCATAATTACGGTCCGTATCCGTGCAAGATGACGGGTGACCCGGAAGAGGTTACTGACGAGGCATCGAAAGTGGAGATCCTTGATCCGTCGAACCCCGTTTTCTCCTGGCCCAATAAGATTACCGAGAAAGACTTCGAAGGTTGGGTTGAGGAACGCGGCTCGAAGTTTATGCAATCATGGGACCCGCGTTACGAGGCCCTGCTGGAGACCCACGACGCGGGCCAGGATCCCCAGAAGGGCGGCCTGCTTTATGCGCGGTTCGGGAAAGGCGTGTACATCTATAACGCTTACGCTCTTTACAGGCAACTGCCGGAAGGAGTGCCGGGCGCCTACCGCATCCTCGCCAATCTGATTAGCCTTCCGAAGAACCCGCAGCTCAAGTGACCCCAGCCCCCCCCAGCGACGTAGGGGCACCCCTTGTGAGTGCCCTTAGTCGGTCGTTTCGGAAGTATCCTAACGTATGGAGCCGGTGAACCGCACCGGGCAGGGTGAGCCAGGCACCCTGACACTTGATTTTTGTTCCCGGGTTTGTTGTTGGATAGCCCTCCCGTCTAAAGGAGTTACTAGGTTAGTTCTAGGTTGGTTTTTATTCAGCCCTCGATTCTAAAGGACTTCCTAGGTTCGTTCTAGGTTTGTTCTAAAGGGGTCAGCTGATTGATTATAAAGCACTTCTTGGGTTCGTTTGACCCTTTTTTCATTTTGAGCCGCAGCCGCCCCCTCCACCCCAGCGTCAGGGCCCAGGCAATGTTCTCCAAGGCATTTTTGGCCTTCAGGCCGAAGCAGTCGCCCTCTGAGGGGGACCTGCTGATGGGCTAGCTAGAAGGTTGATAGAGAGACATCGGCTCCGATACACCTGCGGCGCGGACCAGCCTGTGATACAAGCTGCGGTTGAACCTGGGCGCGAAGCTAACCCGAAGAACGCTGGTCCATCCCCACCAATCGGGAGCCGCCCTGGCGACCTCACTGCCGTGGATGCCGATACGTTGTCGTATTTCTGAAAGGCTGTACTTAATAAGCAAGTAGACGCCAGCGAGTAGCGCCCACAATGAGGGCACCGACAAGGGGTGCCCCTACCTCAGTTCTTGGACGCCGAGCCGGTCATGTTATAGAGGAACTTCTGCAAGGTGCGATCGCGCAGCGCGTTTGCCTCGACCATTCGTTGCTGCGCCTCATCGTGGAGCCTTATTTCTTTCTGCGCGCGTTCGGTCTCGCCCAGGTGTCGGGCTATATTTGCCATGCGGTAGTGAGCCTCGACGGAGTCAGGTCGGAGACGGATACACGCCTGCATCTGGGTGTCCGCCTCTTGCCACTGCTGGTCCCATTCCAGGGCTTGGCCCAAGCCGCAGCGCGCCGTGGCGTTCGCCGGCATCAGGCGGGCCGCCTTTTGCACCTTGTCCAGAGTGCTTGCCGAAGGAGCGGTGGCTCCCTGATCGTGCTCCACTCGAAGCTCGAGAGCCCCACAGTAAGCCAGTCCCTCCGCCTTATCAGGATGGCTGTCTGCGTAGCGACAAATCTCGCGAATCGCAGCCGGGTCGGGGCTGCCAGGCTGCTGCAGCTGAATCTCACCGAGATAGTCGATAGCCAGCTCCGACTTCGGGTCTATCTGCGACGCTTTGAGTAGCTCCTTAACGGCCTGCGGATACTGCTCAAGAAAGTAGTAAGTCAATCCCAGGGCTACCTGAGCACGGCTGGATTTCGGAAACAGGCTGACTGCCTGTTGGAAAACGGCCAGGGCGGCCTCGAACGTCCCGTGGCGCAGGAGCTCCAGCCCCAGAACCAGACGGTGCTGCTCTTGGTCCGGAGCAAGAGCGACCGCAGCCTGATAGCTGTGCACCGCATCCAGGCTGTTGCCCCGCGCTTCTTGAATGTCGCCGATCAGGCTC
>DATJKY010000657.1:0-6826 GCA_035490955.1 Terriglobia bacterium
GCCGCCCGATGGGTGATGCCCGTTGCGCTCCATGCCGCGAATAAAGCGGTCGACCGTGGCACTGAGGCCTTCCACGCTTTGGACCATGCCCTTCATGGCCGACTGCAGCAACACGAACCCGTCGGCCAGCTTACCGATGGCTTTGCTATTTTGCTCGACGATCCCCTCCACACGGCCAACATTCTCCTCAAGGCGGTCGAGATTCATTTCCACGCGGTGCAGGAGGTGGCCCTGGACCACTTGGTTGTCGCTTAAGCCCCTGACGGACTGTTCCATCTCTTCGAATGTCACGCTGTCGATCTCCCCTTGGGCTGAGACTGCCCGTACTACTGAGGTTTCGATTTGGCTGAAGGTTCCTCCGAGCTCCTCTGTTCGGTCCGACCGATGTGCGCGCGATCCGCAAGCGCACGGTCGATAACCTCCTGCTTCAGCCTCTGATAGTGGAGTTCAGCCTGAGCCGCATCATCGGCGGCTTGGCGCGCAAGTTCGAAGAGTTGTAGGCCGGCCTCGCCTTCAGTGTCTCCGTTGTTGGCCAGAAGCCCCATTGCGAAGTCAGCCTTTTCTCGGAGCTGTTGCGCGCGAGCCGCGACAGTGTGGCGGGGAATCCAACCCACCAAATCCAAAACGCATTGGCGCACCTCCGAGGCAAAGTCCGGCGGCGAAGGCGCTCGCTGGACGATCTCCCAGTAGACCCGACAGAACTCTTCATGGAGGACCGCGAGCCAGCGACCGATGTCTTCCTCTGCCAACAAGCCCATTTGCTTTGTGAAGGTGTGTTGAAAAGTCGCTTGGTAATGGAAGACGCCATTTCGATAACGTTTGAGCATGTCAAGATATTTTAGATTCCCAGTAAGCATTTCGTCGACAAAGGAGTCCGAAATTTTCCATTAGAGTGCTTGAACTGCTTAATGCACCCCGGGCCAGCGCCGGATATCGACAAAGTGTCCTGCGACGGCCGCCGCAGCGGCCATCATGGGGCTCACGAGGTGAGTGCGCCCGCCCTTGCCCTGCCGCCCCTCGAAGTTGCGATTCGAGGTGCTGGCGGAGCGCTCGCCCGCAGGCAGCACGTCTGCGTTCATGCCGATGCACATACTGCAGCCCGCATCGCGCCATTCGAAGCCGGCGCTGCGGAAAATCTTGTCGAGACCCTCCTGCTCCGCCTGGACCTTCACCACCATCGAGCCAGGAACCGCCAGTGCCTGTTTGAGTGAAGGAGCAATGTGCTTGCCATCCAGCACCCGCGCCGCAAGCCGCAGATCTTCCAAACGGGAGTTCGTACAGGAGCCGATGAACACCCGATCGATGGCAATCTCCTGAATGGCCGTGCCTGGCTTGAGACCCATGTACTCAAGCGCCCGGGCGGCCGCCTCGCGATCGACGGGGTCGGGAAACGAATTCGGATCGGGTACGCGACCCGTCACATCCGTTACCATGCCGGGGTTCGTGCCCCAGGTCACCTGGGGCGCGATCTCGCGAGCGTCCAACTCCACCACCTTGTCAAACACGGCGCCCGAGTCAGTGGGAATTGACCTCCAGCGCTCGACTGCCGTCTGAAAGTCCTTGCCGCGCGGAGCGAACGGCAGGCCCTCCATGTAGGCGAACGTCGTGTCGTCCGGAGCCACCATGCCTGCGCGCGCCCCACCCTCGATAGACATGTTACACACGGTCATGCGGCCTTCCATGGAAAGGGCGCGGATAGCCTCGCCGGCGTACTCAATGACGTGGCCGTTGCCGCCGGCAATGCCAATCTTGCCGATGATGGCCAGAATCAGGTCCTTGGCCGTCACCGTCGGCTGGCGCTTCCCTTTCACATCCACCAGCATGGTCTTGGACTTGAACTGCGAGAGGCATTGCGTCGCGAGCACGTGCTCCACCTCGCTGGTACCGATGCCGAAAGCAAGCGTTCCGAAGGCGCCATGGGTGGAGGTATGACTGTCGCCACAGACAATGGTCTGGCCTGGTTGGGTGATGCCCAACTCCGGACCGATAATGTGCACGATTCCCTGGTTGCGGCTGTGCATGTTGAACAACATTACGCCGGTCTCGCGACAGTTCCGCTCCAGGGCCTTGAACTGCTCCTCGGCGATTTTATCCACCAGCGGGAGGGTGCGGTGCTTGGTGGGGACGGAATGGTCCATGACGGCAAACGTCAGGTCCGGCCGCCGCACTTTGCGTCTTGCCGCCTTCAGTCCGGCGAATGCCTGCGGAGAAGTCCCTTCGTGGACCAGATGGCGGTCAATGTAGATGAGCGAAGGTTCTCCTGGTGACTCGTACACGAGGTGGGCTTCCCAGATCTTCTCGTACATTGTCTGCAGCGGCATGTTCACTAACTCGTCTTGGATTTGGTGCAGAGCCAGTATACGACGCTCGCCCGATAGTTTTCAAACTACGTGTTTCGGGGTGCGCGACTTGACCGGCCAATTGACCTGTCTTTTCAATCGCTTCGCTCAGATATTTCGTTGAGGTCACGACTGGCAGTGCCAGCACGAGCGCGGGGCACTGGGCAACTGCTGTCCCTGCCGCGACCGCTACCCTTGCTTTTTTACAGGCGGGAAAAAGAGGTAGGGCAAGCCCTACCCCTACCACTCTCGGCGTGATCTCAAACACCAGACCGTTGTTGTTGGTACTGGCAGAAGTGGTGCCGTAAAGATTGCACGCCGGGTCAAAAGCCGCTGACAGGGGCTAAAGCCCGATCAAGAGTGACGTTGTTGCGCCACGACTAAAGTTGTGCCCTGATACACAGCCTCAGCTTCTGCCTGTTCTAAATGCAGAAACTCCAGCACCGGGTTCGAATTAAAGCCCTGCGACCTTCTTTTCTTTCCGCGCTGCCTTGCAAACGAAGAACAAAGGCCTGGAAGAGCCGCAGGGCTTGAGATGCGAGCCTTGCGCTACACTTGCTCGAGATCCCGAGGCCGTCGTTGCCCTGTTCACTGAGGACGGCACCTATCAGGAGACTCCCTTTGCCGAGCCCATGCGCGGGCGTTCGGCGATTGCTGGCTACTGGTCCCGAGCCACTGGATCACACACCAGCGTTCATTTTGGATACGAGCTTCTGGCCCAGGATTCGAATCAGACTATTGCCCATTGGTGGTGTTCGTTCGCCCGGCCGCCGGCGAAGGCGTCTCTCAAACTGGATGGCATCTTTCTTCTCCAGTTTGATGGCGAGTGACGCTGCAGGTCGCTTCGCGAGTGGTGGCATCGGCAAGAGAATCAGGGTGTTCCTTTCCTGTAGGCTTCTTGACCAAACTTTGACTACTTCTTTACCTTTCTGAGCCTGCAGTTCGTTTACAGGTAACCGGGCTGAGTGTAACATCATCCAGTCCGAGTCAGGCTGGTCGCTTCACATGCAGAGGCGCACGAGAATTCGTCTCCTCTTGATCATCTTGGCCACAGTCGCCTTAATGTGGGGCATCGCCCGCTCGACCCCCAACCAGCAGACGACGCAAGTAGCTTCCGCAGATAGGTCGCCTGGGTTCACCCGCGGACATCCCAGCCTGTGGGAAGCAATCAGAGAGTTTCTTGATTATCAAAGGGCGCCCCAGCAGCCCATCGCCTTCACTCACAAAGTCCATCTGACAAAAGGTGTCGAGTGCGCGGGCTGCCATCAAGGAGTTGAGCAGGGGCCCGATGCGGGGCTGCCGAGCGTCAAGCTTTGCATGACGTGCCACTTGGCCATTGCCACCGACAAACCGGAGATCAGGAAAGTTGCGGCCTATCTCGAGCGCGGCGAGGAAATCCCCTGGCAGCGGGTCTATGGCTACTACCCCTCGGCCCACGTTCGGTTCAACCACGCCCCACACATTCGCGCCGGAGTCAACTGCGCCGCCTGCCACGGCGACATGACCCAGCAGACTGTGGCGGTCCGGGCCGTCGACTTGGATATGGGATACTGCTTGAATTGTCACCAGCAGAAGAAAGCGTCAGTGGATTGCATCACGTGCCACTTCTAGTTTTGGATTTTAGATTTTGGATTTTGGATTTGCCAAGGGCAAGCGATCCTGTCATTCCGAGGAGCATAGCGACGAGGAATCTGCTTCTGTAGCTAAGGGCTAAGAAGAAGCACATTCCCCTTCCACATGCGGGATCGGAAGAACAAGCGGGGGACTGGCTCCTGACTTCTGGCTTCTGCCTTTATGCAGCGACGTGACTTCATTAAAATCTCGACAGTAACCGGGGCGACTGCGGCGCTCGCCACCTGCGGCCATCCGGAGCACCAGCTCATTCGCTTCGTGCCCGAGGAGGATCTGGTGCCCGGCGTGGCCTCGTGGAAGCCCAGCATCTGCACGCTCTGTCCTGCAGGGTGCGGGCTGGTCGTCAAGGTGATGGAGGGCGAGGCCGAAGTTGTGCGCAACGGCCGGCTTGGACTTATCAAGATGGGTCTTGCCAAGAAACTCGAGGGCAACCCCAACCACCCCATCAACCAAGGCAAGCTCTGCCCACGCGGTCAGGCAGGACTGCAAATCACATACAATCCCGATCGCATCAAGACTCCCTTGAAACGGTCGGGCCCGCGCGGCTCGGGCCAGTTCCGGGAAGTCAGTTGGGACGATGCGATGAAGGAGTTGGTGTCTGAGTTGAAGACGCTTCAGTCGAACCACGAGGAGGGAGCGCTCGCTTTCCTTACTAAGCCCTTGCGTGGCCAGCGGCGCGAACTTATCCAGCGCTTCCTCGAGGCGTTCGGCGCTCCACCGCCGGTGACAGTGGAACTGCTCGACGACGCTGCACTACGGCGAGCGAACCAGCTCAGTTTCGGCTACGCACAGTTGCCAACTCCCGATCTTGCCCGAACAAACTACGTCATCTCCTTCGGTGCTGACTTTCTTGGTACGTGGAATTCGCCCGTGGCGCAGGCGATCGGCTACGGCCAGATGCGTCAGGGCCGGGCGGGCCAGCGCGCCAAGTTCGTGCAGGTCGAAGCGCGCATGTCGCAGACTGGCTCCAACGCTGACGAGTGGATTCCGGCACAACCAGGCAGCGAAGGGGTGCTAGCGCTAGGCCTCGCCCACGTCATCATTGGCGAGAAGCTGCGGCCTGGTTCCGCCGGCGGCTCGGCCGGCGCGCTGATCCCCACATGGGCTGAAGGCCTGCCCGCCTACACTCCGGAGCAGGTCGAGAGAAAGACCGGCGTGCCAGCGACCACCGTTGCTCGGCTGGCGCGAGAGTTGGCTGTGCACGCCCCTTCCGTCGCCATCGCTGGCGGGGTGGCATTGGCGCAAACCAACGGCGTCGCCACCGCCCTGGCCGTCAACGCGCTGAATGCGCTGCTGGGCAGCGTAGAAAGGCCCGGCGGCGTTTTCTTTACCCCCCAGCCGCGCCTCGGCTCGCCCAAGCCCCGGCTGGACAGTCCCCAGTGCGTCGGGAGCTACCAGAGCTTCTTCCGGTTAACGGAGCGGATTACGGCCCCGCATTGGGGGCTCTCGGGAGTCTCGAGTGCGCCCATGCCCACCGCGGACAGGGAAATGCTTCAGCACAATTCGGTGCAAGTTTTGTTGCTTTATGAAGCCAATCCTGCCTACTTGACGCCAACTTCGGTGGCGGAGATCTTCCAGTACGTTCCCTTCATTGCCAGTTTTGGCAGCTTCATTGACGACACAAGCGTCCTGGCGGACTTGATTCTTCCCGACCACTCTTTCTTGGAGTCTTGGCTCGACGATATTCCTGAATCCGGGACCACGCAGGCAGTAGTCAGCTTTGCATCCCCCGTCATGCGCCCTCTTCACAATACGCGTGCTATGCCCGACGTCCTGCTTGAAGTTGGACACCAGCTCGGGGGATCGGTTGCGAGCGCAATTCCGTGGAAGACCTTTGAAGACATGCTGCGCGAAACCTACGCTGGTCTGAGCCGGCAGAAAGGGTCAATCGATACCCATGACGCCAAGCAGTTCTGGGACAAGATGCAAGAGGACGGCGGCTGGTGGAGTGCTGAGGTTGAGGCATCGCCCGCGCCCGGCCCGGGTTTGCGCCGGCCCTTCGACAAGTTTGCGGAAGCTCACTTTGAACCCGAAGAGAAGGGTTTCTCCTTCTTCTTCATTCCTTATCCCTCGCCCCTGCTATACGACGGTTCGCTTGCCCATCTGCCGTGGCTTCAGGAAACGCCCGACCCGCTTTCAACGGCCATGTGGGGCTCTTGGGTGGAAATCAACCCGAGAACCGCGGAGCATTTGGGCATTCAGCAAGGCGATTTGGTAGAGGTAGCGTCGAGGGACGCAAAGATCGAGGCTCCCGCGTTGCTTTCACCCGGTATTGCTGAGGACGTGGTGGCCATGCCGATGGGGCAGGGTCATGACAATTTCGGCCGCTACGCCTCGCATCGCGGTGTCAATCCCGTCAGGATTCTGTACGCCCTCTCTGATGGGGAAACGGGAGCGCTGGCTTGGGCAGCCACACGCGTCAAGATTGCGCGGGTAGGCGAAGGAAAACTCATTCTGTTTGGCGCGGAACTGCGTGAAAAGCACGAACAGCATCGATGATTCTTGGATTGGGAAACTTGAAACTGGAAACTCGAAACTGGTCCGGCGTCAGTCTCGCTTTGAGCTCGGGTCTTTTGAAGTCGTGGGTGTCGGGGCAAACTCGAAAATAGTTAGGGGCCAGTTTCCATTATCCAGTTTCCCGACCGGGCCGACGGAAGCCCAGTAGTGGAGAACAGAGGGTTATGGCACATCGATGGGGCATGGTGGTTGACTTGGACCGCTGCACGGGCTGCGAAGCGTGCGTGGTGGCGTGTCGCGCTGAGAACAATATTCCCACGATAGGCGAAGCGCAGGCTTCTATCGGGCGTGCGATCCACTGGATTCGCGTGGAGCGCTACTGGGAGGGCGAGTTCCCT
>DATJKY010000658.1:0-7453 GCA_035490955.1 Terriglobia bacterium
TGAAAGGAGAAATCGCATGGCTCAACAAACATCAAACTCGATACAAGATGGCATAGAGCATGAACCCAGCGGAGGCAGGGCACTAATCAATCCCGCGGATACCGTTCTGCTCTTGCTTGACCACCAATCAGGGCTGTTTCAAGTCGTTAAAGATATCGACGTAGCCCAGCTTCGCGCCAACACCACGATGCTTGCGAAGCTCGCGACGTTGATGAAACTGCCCGTCATTACGACTGCCTCCGTGCCCGAGGGACCCAATGGCCCTCTCATGCCGGAGATTCACGAATCCGCTCCTCATGCTGTTCACGTGCCGCGCAAAGGAGAAGTCAACGCGTGGGACAACGCACTCTTTGTCAAAACGGTCCGCGAAACGGGGAGAAAGACGTTGATCATTGCCGGTGTGTGGACCAGTGTCTGCGTCATGTTCCCTGCGCTGGACGCGAAAGCGGCCGGGTACAACGTGTACGCCGTGATCGATGCCTCCGGCGACCCGAGCGAGATGGCATCCAGAACAACGGTGGCTCGCTTCGTGCAAGCGGGCGTCGTTCCGACAAGCGCGAATGCGGTGCTGTGCGAACTTCAACGGACTTGGAACCGTTCCGACGCAGCGGACTTCGCCAAGTTGTACGGCATGGTGGCACCGAACTATACGGCGGTCATGGAGAGCTACCAAAAGGCGCAAGAAGTCCAGAAACAGAAACTTCAAACCGCCAAGGTAGGAGCGTGATCCGTAGAACGAGGAGTCTGCGGCGATTGCTGTCCTCGGCCATCGCGGGTCAAGGGGCAGGGACGAGCCCTGCCCCTCTCGTACACGACTCAGACAAGGAAGGAGATCATATGCCTGCTGACACGATACTGCAGAATGCCAAGATTGCGACGAACACCGTTCCATCGTTCGTCGACGCTCTCGCCATCACAGACGGAAAGATTTCCGCCACCGGCACAAACCAGGAGATTCTTCGGCTGCGTGGCCCGGGGACCGAAGTGATCGATGGGAAGGGCCGCACGGTCATCCCTGGCCTCAACGACTCCCACATTCATCCGATCCGCGGGGGCCTGAACTACAACATGGAACTGCGCTGGGACGGCGTGCCATCCCTTGCCGAAGCGCTGCGCATGCTGAAGGAACAGGCCGCGCGGACCCCGCCGCCGCAATGGGTGCGAGTTGTGGGGGGGTGGACGGAGTTTCAGTTCGCCGAGCGACGCATGCCGACGCTGGAGGAAATCAACGCCGCGGCCCCGGACACGCCGGTCTTCGTGCTACACCTCTACGATCGCGCGTTTTTGAACACCGCAGCGCTGCGTGCCGTTGGCTACACCAAGGACACACCGGCTCCACCCGCCGGTGAAATTCAATATGACAAGCATGGCAATCCGACCGGTCTCCTCATCGCCAAACCCAACGCCAACATTCTCTACTCGACACTGGCCAAAGGGCCGAAGCTGTCACGGGAAGATCAGCTCAATTCCTCCCGGCTGTTCTTCCGCGAATTGAATCGCTTTGGCATCACAAGTGCCGTCGATGCCGGCGGCGGCTTCCAGAACTATCCTGACGATTATGGCGTCGTCAACGAACTTCACCAGAAAGGTGAACTTTCAGTTCGGTTGGGTTACAACCTTTTCACGCAGAAACCAAAACAGGAGCTCGCCGACTTCCAGAAGTGGACCAAGATGGCCAAGCCGGGCGAGGGAGACGATTTCTACCGCGTGAACGGCGCGGGAGAAATGCTGGTCTTCTCCGCCGCTGACTTTGAGGACTTTCTGCAACCCCGTCCCGACATGCCGCCAGTGATGGAAAACGAATTGAAGGCGGTCATTCGACACCTGGTGGAAAACCGCTGGCCTTTCCGTCTGCATACAACCTACAACGAGACGATCGAGCGCGCGCTGAACGTGTACGAAGAAGTGAATCGCGAAATTCCATTTGACGGCTTACACTGGTTTTTCGACCACTGTGAAACCATTTCCGATCGCAATCTTGAACGGGTCAAAGCGCTGGGCGGTGGGATTGCCGTACAAAACCGGATGGCATTCCAGGGTGAATACTTCGTGGAACGTTTTGGAGCGCAACAGGCCAGGCGGACGCCCCCCATCCGACGGATGCTCCAGATGGGCATTCCGGTGGGGGCAGGTACGGATGCCACCAGGGTTTCCAGTTACAACCCATTCCTTTCTCTCTACTGGCTGGTAACCGGAAAAACGATCGGCGGCTTGAGCTTGTATCCGGAGGAAAACCGCTTCGATCGCGAGGAGGCGCTTAGGCTCTACACGGTCGGAAGCAGTTGGTTTTCGAGCGAAGACGGTAAGAAAGGCTCCATCGCGCCCGGCCAACTGGCTGATTTCGCCGTGCTCTCTACGGATTACTTTTCCATCGCGGAGGAGGAGATCAAGCAGTTGGAATCGGTGCTAACGGTCGTCGGCGGCAAAGTCGTATACGCTACGGCCGAATTCTCAAAGTTGGCGCCTCCGGAACTGCCGGTGAGTCCGGATTGGTCGCCGGTCAAGCAGTACGGCGGATATGCGCACACGAAGAAAGAATCCACCCGTGGCGTGGCGGTGTGCGAAGCAATTTCACCTCTCGACGACAAGCCTACCGGTGTCGATAAGTCGCACAGGTCAGTCCTGGGCGAACTGGGGGTTTGGAGTCTCGGTTGCGATTGCTTCGCCTTCTGATCCCAAATCGGAAGGAATCAACGAAGTTGGATGAGTCCCTGGGCCCGCCTAAGAACGTGGAAAGCGTAGCGTCTCTGGGACTGGCCCGAGACTGCGCGTTTGAGCTGCTCCTCACTTTTGCCTTGCTTTTCGGCGTGACGAGCATCGTGAGATGGGTAATTGGGCCCTCGCCCATCTCCGGGGCAATCCCGCAGATTCATGCCCAACTTGTCATCGTGGGCGTGGCTGTAGCGTTGCTCCTTGCGGGGCTGATCCTCAGCCCGCCGGGGAGGGCCTCGGGAGGCCACACGAATCCTGCCATCTCATTCGCCATGTGGCGCTTCGGGGTTTTCCCCGGAGCCGGGGTGGTGCCCTACGCGATCGCCCAGTTGCTCGGTTCCGTACTTGGTGTCATTGCCGCCCGTGGAGTGTGGGGTCGGGTTGTGGCGGAGCCGCCGGTGGCGTATGCCGTGCTCCAGCCCGGACCAGGTTGGTCGACGTGGAAGCTGTTCGTTGTCGAGGCCCTCGGCATGGCGGTTATCGTGTTCGTCGTCGGGACCTGCCTCGCCGTGCGCCAGCTGGCGCCGTTCGTGCCTTGGGTGGTCGGGGCCCTGGTAGGGATGGGGATCGCGGTGCTCGGCACCGCCACTGGGGGCAGTCTGAACCCGGCCCGCCAGTTCGGTCCAGCCACCGTTTCTGGACAAACGCAGTTCCTGTGGGTGTATCTACTTGCCCCTATACTGGGAGCAGCGATCGCGGCGTGGCTGCAACGGACGATCCAGGGGCGCGGCTGCGTTCTAACCCACAAGCTATGCGGTACCCTCGACTAAGCCAAATACTTTATCGACGGGTCGCCAGAGCTGAACAACGGGAATCAAGGGCAACGATAGCTTTGGCTGCCTCTATTCAGCCTTCCACCCGTCACCCGATCTCAGCCCGTCGTCCAAGAGAGACTCCGATGCGTATGACCAAATCGCTTGCTATGGCCGCGGTTGCCGTTATGTTGGCTGTGGGAAGCTTTCGCTTACGGTTGCCGCCAAGCCCCACAGCGGCATTCGCCCGCGAAGCTAGGGCGACCGAGAACGTGGCCGTGGGTCCGCAGTACGATACGACCCACGTCTACGTCGCTCCGGAGGACTTTGACCGTTTCGTCGCCAGCCTTGTGGCCACTTTCGGGGGTACCACTTCCAAGCAGGGGGTCTTTACAGTAACGCCCACACCAAGCAGCACCATGTCGCAACTGGTTCTGACGCCGGTAGGGACCTTGTCGGTGTTCGGGTTCAAGACACCCATCCCCTATCCGTTTGGAGCGGAGCGCACGGGCTATCTGGTGACCGACATGAGCACGGCGATCCGCGCGGCCGTCGCGACCGGGGCGGATGTCGTCGTTACACCGTTCAACGACCCGATCGGGCGAGATGCCATCATTCAATGGCCCGGCGGAGTGAACACGCAGCTTTACTGGCATACGGCCGCACCGTCCTACCAGCCACTTCAGACTATTCCGGAAAACCGGGTATACGTGTCCGCCGACAGGATTGCTGCGTTCATTCAGAGCTTCGTGGCTTTCTCTCACGGTGAGGTAGTCTCAGACGATGCGCATGCACCCGGCGTCGAGATCGGGCGGCCGACCGACACCTATCGCCGTGTTCGCATCAACTCACTTTTCGGTAAGCTTACGGCGCTCGTGACGGACGGCCATCTTCCATACCCCTACGGCAGGGAGACTACTGGCTATCAGGTCGCGAACCTCGCCGATACGCTAGCCAAGGGCAAGGCGGCTGGAGTCTCGATCGTAGTCGGGCCCTATACATCCGATGGGCGGAGTGCGGTCATTGTGCAATTTCCGGGAGGCTATATCGCCGAGATACACTCCACCGTTAGCAATTCCACTGATCTTTACCCCCCGTTTGCACCGGCAGAATCAAGCAGCGCCGAGCACGGGCGCGCCCACCTCGGCAAGGGGCAGCATACGGGGAACATCCGCGAGGGGATCCAAGAGACCATACTTCCGAACGGGGGTCAGTAGCCCGGATGTGAAAGACCAGGGAGCGACAACCCGTTTGCTCGTTGCTTCTGCACTCCTGATGGCCGTGCCGCGATTGTTCGCACAATCCGGCACCCCTGACGAAAGTCCGAGGGTCGACCGGAGTTACAAGCTACTCCGCGGCGACGAAGATTGGAGTTTCCTTCAGGATCCTACGCTGCGTGATGACTTTTGGGACCCGGTTAAGTATATCCGGCTGCGCCACCACCGAAACGACTGGTATCTGACGATAGGAGGAGAAGCACGCTGGGTGTGGGAACAGGACGGCAACGACAACTGGGGAGAGTCGCCATTCTGGAATAACTTCTTTCTCCAGCGCTACATGCTTGGTTTCGATTTTCATTGCGGCGAACATTTCCGAACGCTCGTGGAATTCAAGAGTGGTCTCGAGTCTTTCAGGATAGGGGGTCCACGGCCCATCGATGAGAAGAGGCTGGATTTCCAGAATGCGTTTGTTGAAGTTGGAACCTCGGCCGAGCGGAATTGGATCAAGCTCAGGGTTGGGATACAAGAGTTGGAGTATGGCGCCGGGCGTTTAATTGACGTCCGGGAAGGGCCGAACGTTCGCTTGAGCTTCACTGGATTTAAGGTACTGAGCAAGGTGGGTCCGTGGCACATTGACGGATTTGCCGTCCGGCCCAACCAGGACAAGTTTGGCTTTTTCGATGACGCGCCCAACCACCAGATCGGATTCTGGGGTGTCTACTCTACGCGGCCTTTATCCAGGGGAGTTTCCCTCGATGCCTATTACCTTGGTCTGAATCGCCAGCAGGCCACCTACGAGCGGGGGACAGCCCACGAGCTACGCCACAGCCTAGGCGCGAGGCTGTGGCGCCCCATCGCAGAGACCCGACCCGGATGGGATTTGAATGACGAAGGCGTGTGGCAGTTCGGCAGCTTTGGCTCAGCCAACATCCGCGCGTGGACCTTGTCGTCCGACACCGGGTACACCATTCCAACCTGGCGGCTTCGGCCGAGGTTCGGCCTTAGGGCTGATATTTCCAGTGGTGACAATCCGGCAACGAATACGCTGGGAACGTTCTATCCCCTGTTTCCGATCGGAAACTACTTTGGGGTGCTTGCCGATACTGGCCCCGGACCTCTCAACTTCATTGACGTTCATCCCCGCGTGCTAACGCAATGGGGGCACGGGGTGACGGTATCAACCGATTGGATTTTCTATTGGCGAGAGAGCCTTCTGGACGGAGTGTATAGCGTTCCAGGATCTCTGATCAGAGCGGCTGGAAATAGCCGCGCACGCTACGTGGGGAACCGGCCCGGCATCGAGGTGCGATGGGACGCGACGCGTCACCTCTGGTTTCAAGGCGACTACGGAATCTTTTATGCCGGAGACTTCTTGAAGGAAACCCAGCCGGGCCGTAACATCAACTACTGGGCTCTGTGGACCGGCTATAAGTTTTAGCTTAGAGGAAAGCCAACTGGGGAGTCATGAAGGCTCTTCGTTTTTACGAGTTTGGCGACTTCACTAACCTCAAGTGCGAGGAACTTCCGGAAGCGACGCTAGCTCCCGATGAAGTAAGAGTCCGTGTGGTCGCCGCCTCCATCAATCCCAGCGACGCCAACAATATTCAAGGAAAAATGGAGGGCACCACACTGCCACGGATCCCGGGACGGGATTTTGCCGGAATCGTGGTTGACGGTCCGGCAGGGCTGCGTGGAGTGCAGGTTTGGGGAACCGGTGGAGATATCGGATTCACCCGCGACGGCAGCCATGCGGAGTTCATCGTCATTCCCGCCGAAGCAGTCGTCTCCAAGCCAGCCAATCTCACCTTCGAAGAAGCGGCCTGCGTCGGCGTGAACTTCGTCACCGCTTACGAAGGGATCGCCGCTCGCGGGCAGGTCAGGGCAGGTGAAACAGTACTTGTCACTGGGGCCAGAGGCGGCGTGGGTCAAGCGGTACTCCTTCTGGGACAGGCTCTGGGCGCAAAGCTGATAGCCGTGGACCGCAAACCGTTCGATGCTGGCGCATACGAAGGCGTGGATTTGCTCGGTTACATCGACACCTCTCGACAGGACCTGCGCGATGCCGTGCGCGAACTCACCGGCGGAAAGGGTGTGGGTCTCGCTTTCGATTGTGTGGGCGGTGAATTGTTCGAACCGGTGCTTTCTACGCTAGCGCGGAGCGGTCGTCAGATTGTGATCGCATCCGTCGGTACACGCCGCGTGAGCTTTGACTTGCGCGATTTCTATCACAGTCGTTTGACTCTGATGGGTGTCGATTCCCGCGTGCTCACGGTTACGGCGTGCGCCAAGCTTCTAAATTTGATGGCACCGCTGTTCGCAGAAGGTGGGCTCAAGCCAGCGAAGATTTCCAAGCGCGGTTCGCTACAGAACGCCCGAGAGCTCTACTCGTATGTAAGCGGAAGTGGCGCCGGTAAAGCTGTCTTTGTTTTCGATTAATGACCCTCCCTTGGCGCTTGAAATCACTAGACGGAGTGATTCTTGGGGCAGGAGTTTTTCGGTATCTATCACGGGCGACCGAATAACTGATACAAGGCCTGACTTCATCAAATTTGGTTTAGCGGGAAATGGAGGAATCACTCACCGCTCGTCGTGGGAAAGTAACGTTAGCTTAGCTAGCAAGTCGACGATGGCGTTGGTGTCTCGCCCGCTGTGGCGTGGGCATCCTGCGCATACCCGCGAAGGCTCTGCCTTTCTGTCCGGTGGCCCTGGCTAAATGCTTTATTCTTGAGCCTTTCTGCATATCAGGCGACCAAGCCGTGATTTATTCCT
>DATJKY010000659.1:0-7129 GCA_035490955.1 Terriglobia bacterium
CCGCACGGGCAATCCCAACGTTTGTTCCGCCAGGGCCACAAGCCCGCCGAGTTTAGCCCCTCCACCGGTGAGGACCACTCCCGCACCGAGCTGTTTTTCCAAGCCCGAGCGCGCGAGTTCGATCTGAGTCAGCTCCAAGAGTTCGGCGGCCCGCGGTTCGATGATTTCGCTGAGCTTGGCGTAGCTAACCACTCGCGCTGGCCGCTCGCCGACGCTGGGCACCTCGAGCGCTGCGTTCTGAGGCTCGTCAGAATCACGTTCACCCCAGGTCAGCTTCATCTTCTCCGCTTCCGGGATGGGGGTCCGGAGCCCGACGGCAATATCGTTGGTGAAATGCTCGCCGCCCACTGGAATCACTGCCGTTTGCCGGACGCTTCCTTTGCAGTAAACTACAAGGTCAGATGATCCTCCGCCGATGTCAATGAGCGCCGCGCCCAGCTCGCGCTCATCGGCGGTGAGGCAGGATTCCGCAGCGGCGAGCGCCTCGAATACCGTATCCTCCACCTTGATGCCAGTACCCTGGACGGCGCTGACGACGTTTTCGTGGGCGACGGTGGAGCCCGTAACGAGGTGGACGTTGACCTCCAATCGCGACCCCACCATCCGCAGCGGATGGCGAATCCCGTTCTGCGAGTCGAGCAGGTACTCCTGCGGCTTGGCGAAAACCAGCGTTCGATCCGGCGGCATCGAAACGCCCCTGGCGATCTCGAAAACCCTTCGCACGTCCTCACTAGTCACCTCGCGGCTTCGAGGTCCCAGCGGCAGAGCGCCCCGAGAATTGACACCTCGGATGTGCGGCCCGCCAACCCCGATGTAAGCAGAGTCGACCGAAACGCCGGCGGCATCCTCCGCCGCTTCCACCGCCTTCTTCACCGAGAGCACAGCGGAATCGAGGTTGACGATGATCCCTTTGCGCCAACCCTTCGATTCCGCTACACCTAGCCCGGCTACTCCAAGCTTGCTCTTCTCACTCAGTTGACACATCAGGACGCAAGTCTTCGTACTGCCCAGATCGAGCGCCGTGATGTAAGCCCCCAGGCCCATAAAGCAGTGCTGCTAAAGCTTCCTCTCCGCTGCCTCCTGCTGCTTATCCCCTGACGGGTTGACAACAATCTGATTGCGGTAGCGTAAATCCAAGGAGTCAATCTTCGGGCTCGTCTTGCGCAGCTCGGGGAGCGACGTGAGTAAGTCGTGAAAGCGCTCAGCGAAAGCCTCAGAACCAAAGTGTATCAGGATTGTTTCCTGACCTTGGACCAGCAAAGCCTTTAGGTCGTCGGCGTCCGCCAAGTCCACTTCCGAAATCAGCCATCCGGAGCTTGGCAGTTCACCGGCCAGTTGCTCGCAAAAGGCGTGATAGAGGTCCAGGCGCGACTTGCGCTCCCTCGCTCCGCTTACGGAATCCAGGCCAGCGACGATGGGAAAATCGAAGAACGCCTTTTCAGGCTTCTCCAACAGCGTTCCTTCGCTGTCCACTAATTTGATCCTGCCGCCCACATTGGCAAAGGCGACCGGCGTGCGCTCCACGACCTGCACGATGAGACGATGGGGGTAGACCCGGCGCAGCACGGCGGAGCGGACCCAGGAAATGGACTCCACTCGGCGTCGCTCGTCATCCAGCGAGAGTTGGAAGATGTTGGTCTCGACGTCGCGCGGGTTCTCGGCCGGCGGAATACCCAGCGCGCTGACGATTTCCTCGCGGGGAACAAAATGGTTTCCATCAATTTGGACGTCCCGGGCGGGATCCAGGCGAAACAGAGAGGAATTAGCCAGAGAAGGACCGAAGCGGTAGCCGGCGAAGGCCAGAGGCACAAACACGAGTACCGCCCACAAGGCCCACCTTAGCAGCCTCCTCAAGGAAGCCAACCGGCTCCCGCGCACCGTCACCCCTTGGCGGCGACGCCTGTATGGTGACTCTTCTTCCGGATCCAGATCCTCCGGCAACAGAACCTTGTCAACAGTGTCCATGCTTCAAAAACCAGTAGACCGCATACGGTAGACAGTATCCGCCATCCGCGTTCCCAGTTCGATCCTCCCTCCCCACCAGGTCATCGCAAAGCCTCCACAGGCAACTTAATCCAGAACACCGAAAATCAAAACACGGTGTCAGACCGGAAGCCGCGCCTTGATTTTGAGCCTCTGCGCGCTCTTGACGAGTACTTGGTCCAGGGAGCACAGCTCCCGCGCCCCGTGGTTCAAGGCTATGGCGAGATGTAAGGCGTCTCCCGCCCGCAGCCCGAGTTCGAAGCGTTCGAGGTACCTGCTGGACAGCCGGAAGTCCTCCCTCCCGGGAACGAGAACCAGCAAACTGTGGTCTGCCAACTGCTCGAAGGTTCGGAGGATGTCCTGGGCCACTCTATTCTCCAAGCCGCCTCTCCTGACCTTTATGCCTATGGCGCTCACGAACTCTGTCCGCGTCCACTCGCTGACGGTCAGCTCGTGGGGCGGAAGCGCCGCGAACCAGTTGCGTACCCTGCCGGATCCGGGTTCGCGGACGAAAAGCGGGAGTAGAACGCTGGTATCAAGATAAATCATCAGTATTTCTCATCCCGCATTCTGCGAAGGAGGTGGACGCTCGCGGTCCTTGCCAACGCCTGCCGCGCGCGCAAGGAGTCAAGCGCGTCAAAGTCGATCGGCCTCTTGGGGCTGTTGACCGCCGACAACCTGGCAACCGGCTGGCCGCGGCGGGTAATCACAACCTCCCCTCCCCCTTCGATCCGAGCCAGAATCTCACTGAGGTGGGCTTTCGCCTCGGCAACACTTACGGTTAGCATCTGGCACCTCGATGGTCATTTAAATGACCATCATATCAGAGTCGACTCCTCCCGAATAGTCGCAAGAGGGAACCCGCTCGTCACTTGTCGCTCTTCGTGGCTTTCAACTCTTCCACTAACACCTCGGCTACCTTCCAAACGCTCCCGGCTCCGATCGTCAACACCAAGTCACCCGGCTGGATCTCCGCCAGGACCTCGTCGATAACCGCCTGTTCGGAATCGTAGTGTCGAGCCCGATCGGATCCGAGTTCCCACATACGCTCCACCAGGCGTCGGGAGGTGACGCCCGAGATGGGTAGTTCGCTGGCAGGATAGATATCGAGAACATAGACCCGGTCACACCCAACAAAACAAGTTGCGAACTCATCCATGAGGAACTGAGTGCGAGTATATCGATGAGGCTGGAAGATTGCCCAGATACGCTTGGGGCCCAGGGTGCGGGCAGCGTCGAGCGTAGCGCGGATCTCAGTCGGGTGGTGACCGTAATCGTCGATGATGGTAATGCCGTTCCAATCCGCCTTCACTTGGAAGCGCCGGTCGGCACCGCGGAAGCGGTCCAGCCCGTCGCGTATCTGGTCAGCGTCCAGGTCCAGCTCCAGCCCGGCTGCGACAGCCGCCAGAGCGTTCTGAACATTGTGGCGCCCCGGTACATGAAGGGAGAAACGACCGAGCTGCCTGCCCAGGGCATTTACCTCGAAACTTGAACCGCGCGGACCGATCTCAGTCCACGAGGCGTACACATCCGCTCCAGTCTCCATACCGTAGGTTATCACCCGGCGGGTAAGTCGAGGGAATAGACCCTGGAGCGGCAGGCTGGTGGCCGCTCGGGGCGCATCGACACAGGCTACGACTGCCCCATAGAAAGGTACCTTGTTCATGAAGGAGACAAAGGCTGAGGTGATCTCTTCCATGTCGCGATAGTGCTCCATGTGCTCGCGGTCGATATTGGTCACCACGGCGATCGTCGGCAGGAGGTGAAGAAAGGAGCGATCACTTTCATCGGCTTCGACCACCATCAGTTCGCCTTTTCCGAGCCGCGCGCTAGAACCGAAAGCGTCGAGCCGGCCTCCAATGACCGCTGTGGGGTCCAAACCCGCATGTGCCAACAGCATGGCGATCATAGAAGTTACGGTAGTCTTGCCGTGCGCGCCAGCCACCGCCACTGAGAACTTGAGACGCATCAACTCCGCCAGCATCTCGGCTCGCGGGATGACGGCTATCTGCAGCCGTCTTGCCTCCACGATCTCGGCGTTGTCTGGTCTTACGGCCGAAGAGAAAACGACCACCTGCGCGTTGCGCACGTTCTCGGCAGCATGTCCTTCCGTCACCCGCGCACCGAGCCGCGCGAGACGCTGCGTGACGGGACTCGCCTTGAGATCTGACCCGGAAACAGAGAACCCCAGATTGAGGAGGACCTCGGCAATGCCGCTCATTCCGATGCCACCGATTCCGACAAAGTGAATTCGTTTGATCTTACCGAGCATAATCAGTAGGCAGCATGGCGTAGACAGTAGACTGGACCCCGGCTCCCCTATCAACCGTCTACTGCTGTTTGGCGGCCAAGCCCTCGACCAAATCCGCGATACGTTCTGCCGCGTCCATCCTCGCCAAGCTGCGAGCTCTCTGCTCCATCTTCGTCAACTGGTCGGGCCGCAGCATCAGGTCAATCATCTCCTTCAGCAGCCGTTCCGGCGTCAGCTTCGCTTGCTCGATCACGCGAGCCCCACCTGCTCGCTCCAGGACCCTGGCGTTCTCCAATTGGTGTTGGTCCGTAGCTGCCGGGAAAGGTATCAGTAGCGCGGCCTTCCCCGCTGCTGCCAATTCGCCCACCGTAAGCGCACCTGAGCGGGCAATAATAAGATCGGCCTCCGCAAAGGCCTGCGGCATGTCTTCGATGAAAGCTGTAGTCTCGGCCTCCACTCCTCTTTCCCTGTAAGCCGCGCGAACTTTGCCCAAGTCGTGCTCCCCGGTCTGATGAACGAACCGCAGAGGAACATCAACCGCCGCCAGAAAGGGCAGGGTTTGTATCAAACACGCGTTAATGGCTGCCGAGCCCTGGCTACCTCCCGAAACCAAGATGGTGAACGGCGGAATATGTCGTTTAGGCGCGATACGCCCAAAGTCCTTGCGGACGGGAAGGCCAGTTACGCTGGCCTTGGGTCCATAAAAGCGGGCTGCTCCCTCAAAGCCGACAGCCGCGGCACGAATCACCGGGGCCAGCAGCCGATTGGTGAAACCCGGCACTGCGTTGGGCTCAATCAGAACCGTGGCCAGGTTCGCGAGCGCTGCCTCCAACATCACCGGTCCTGCGAGATACCCGCCCACTCCGACTACGACGTGCGGCCGAAAGTCACGCAACACCCCTGCGCTTTCGATGGCACTCCGTGGCAGAATCATCAGGTTGTGCAGTTTTTTGGTTCCGCGGATCCCCTTAAGCGCGGCCGCCGCAACGGTGCGCAGATCAAACCCACGGGCTGGGATCAGCCGCGACTCTAATCCTCGCTCGGTACCAAGGAACTCGATCTCTCCGCAACGGGCTCCGCTCGTTTGCTGGCAGTGCCGCCACCGGGACCGCAATTCATCCGCCACCGCCAGAGCGGGGAAGATGTGGCCCCCAGTTCCTCCGGCCGCCATCAGAACTCGCACGTTATCCGTTGTCAGTGAAACGGATTCGAATTCCGGGGTTCGGGTCTCGCGCGTTTTCTCGGGTCCCGAATCCCGCATCGCGTTCCCCTGGGTTAATCCGCGTGTTGAGAGATATTCAGCAAAACGCCTACGGCGACAAGATTCATTAACAGCGACGATCCACCGTAACTCACAAAAGGTAAGGGGATTCCCTTGGTCGGCAGCAGGCCGATCACCACGCTGATGTTCACCAGGGCCTGAGCCACTAACGTTACTGTTAGTCCGATTGCCAGAAGACGGCCAAAATTACTGGAGCAGCCAGCGGCCGCGCGCAAGCCGCGCCAGAGGATCACCGCAAAAAGCGCCAGGACAGCGAGCGCACCAAGCAGGCCCAACTCCTCGCTTGTCACGGCAAAGATGAAATCTGTCTGGGGCTCCGGCAGGTAGAAGAGCTTCTGCTTGCCCTCCATTAATCCGACTCCGCTGATCCCACCGGTGCCCACAGCAATGTAAGATTGAAGAATCTGAAACCCTCTGCCCAGCGGATCGCTGTAGGGATTGAGGAAGGTAAGAAAGCGAGCACGCCGGTACGGAACCCTAAAAATGAGAAGGTAGAGGGTGGGAACGGCAGCCAGGATGGCCCCCGCGAAGAAGTACCAGCGAAGCCCGGCGACATAGAGCATCGCTGCCACGACTAGGGCGATAGCCAACGTCGTTCCCAGGTCCGGCTCTTTTAACACCATGGCAAGGCTTGCACCGGCCACGAGAATGATCGGCAGCAGCGAGTGCTGGAGGTCATTCACCCTGCCTTTCCGGAGGTCAAGAAAATAGGCCAGAAAAATCACCAGGACAATCTTGGACAACTCTGAGGGTTGGAAATTTATCGACCCGGCGTGGAACCAGCGGTGTGCATGGTGGCTCCGATCGGCAAAGAGCACAGCTACCAGGAGGATCAATTGCAGAGCGAGTGCCGGGAAAACCAGCGCGGCGCTGCGGAGGTAGCGATAGTCCACGCTCATCACCACGACCATAACCCCCAATCCTAAAGCAGCCCAGACGCCCTGTCGGAATAGAAAATAGTAACTGTGGCCGTAACGCTCAGCAGCCATCTCCGCCGAGGCGCTGAAGACCATCAGCGCGCCAAATAGCACCAGAACCACAACTGCGCCGAACAAGACCTTGTCAGATTCTAGCTTCCTAGCCATCTCGAGATCAGGAGGCAGTGGTATTTCGTGGCGCAAGTTCGCGTCACATCAGGTGCAGGCGTCAGGGCACGACTTGAGTCGAGCTCGGGTCGGTCCACGCGACCCACGGCGGCTTTAAATTCAGGACTCCTGACATAGAGTAAGCATCCATGCAACGTCGGATACTTATAATAATTCGCCGTCCCGCGAAGCGGGACACCGTGAGTAGCCGTAGGTGAAACCTACGGGCTCCGAGGCCCACAAGATGATCCCGGCCCTGGCGGGGCCGGACAAGCGCTTTGGTCAACCCCTTGCGGGGTTGGGGTCACGGACGTGACGTAACCCGTAGGTTGCACCTACGGCTACTCACGGTTGGCCCCTACCGGGGCCACCGCGCCGGACGCCCTGACCACAGATTGTTGAATGTGTTGGGGCGCGCTTTGCGGAGGGGCTGAAGCCCCGCCCTTCTGGAGCGCGCCGCAACACTTTTTCCGCAACCTCGAAACTCTTGGATGCGCGGACAAAGGTCCGTGTCTTGGAGTGCGGTGC
>DATJKY010000660.1:0-6469 GCA_035490955.1 Terriglobia bacterium
CTCCGGCTTTTCGCTGGAGTATGGCGAACTCGCGTTCCTGTCGGCGGCGTTCGAATTCGGCCGCGCCGCGGTCGACCCAGGCTTGGCCACGCGTGACGAGCCGGTAGTAGAGGCACGCCAAGGTGCGGGCCATGGCCTTAACCGCTTTGATTCCTCCCAACTTTGCCCGCAAGTAGCGGAAGCGGGCGCCCAGGTAGCTTTCACTACGAATCAGTGATTGCGCGGCCATGCGGAAGGCATTGCCCACGCGGTTGGTCCGGTGTTCACGGGTGTGGCGGATCACGCGGCCTCCACTGACCTCCCGCTTGGGGGCCAAATTCAGCCAAGAGGCCCAATGGCGTTCGGTTTTCCAGGCACTCAAATCCGCACCCACCTCGGCCACTACCGTCTGCACCGTCATAACTTCAATGCCGTCAATGCTGGTCGCGTCGACGCCTAGGATGCGTTGCAGTTCCGTTCGCAAGTCCAGCGCGGGTTGGTTGCCCGGAGCTTTGCGAGGCTTGCGGAAACCGCGGCGAACTGGGCGCTTACGGCTGGCCTCCGGAGTCTCGGCGGTAGGCGGCGCGGCCACCGGTTCGCGGCTGGGCAGGGCCGCCAAGTATTGTTCTAACTGCGCGTCGCATTGCTTCATTTGCTGGCGATAGAAATCGTAGGCCTCGACCGCCTGCCGCAGTTCAAACAGGGCGTCTTCCTGCCAATTCCCGCGCAGGCTCTGCACCAATTCCGGTTCACTGGCTTGGATGCGCGAGTCGCGCAAGGCCGCCAGACGCGCCGCGTCGCGCTCCCCCTCCAGAATGGCGCGCACGATGGCCTGTCCGGTCACCCCACTGAGATCGCTGATGGTGTTGTGTACTTGGACGTTCATCTCCGTCAGTGCTTTCTGCATGTGCTGCACCGCCCGCCCCGCCTCCTTGACATGCTGATCGCGCAAACGCCATACCGTGCGCACGCGGCGGATTTCTTCTCCCGGCAAAAAGCAGCGGCGCAGCAGACCATAGGTGTGCAACTTCAGCAACCACTGGCACTCCTGCACATCACTCTTGCGCCCCGGCAAATTCCTCGTCCCCCGCGCGTCTACCAGGTGCACGTCGAAACCGCGTCGCTGCAGCACGTCGTACACCGCCATCCAGTACACGCCCGTGGACTGCATCACCACACTTTGGATCCCACAGGCTTGCAGCCAGTCCGCCATCCTTTCCAAATCCGCCGTCCAAGAGCCGAATTCCCGTGTGGGGTGCTCATCTTCGCCCAGCGCGACGGCCACGTAGTGGCTTTCATTGCCGATGTCGATTCCCGCCGCGTGGGGATGAACGATCTCCCATCCCGGATCCGGAGAATTCAGACCATTCGCTACTTCTCTCCGTTCGCGACGATTCAACGGCTGCCCCCTCTGCAGACGCTCGAAAGTAGATTCTTTGCGCTTCGCCATGGCATACTCTCCTCGTGAGTTAGTGGCCAGGCTCGGCTCGGTTGGCGATCAAAACGACAGGCTCTCCAGCGGGGTCGAGCCGGCCTTTTGCAAGGCCTCTCGCCACCAAACAATGGACCGCAACAACCGAAGTCAAACTGTGCGACGGGCACAAGGCACCAAGCAAGCGACGACCATAACTGTCGAGCCCGGTCTCTCGCAGTGTGCACCAATCGATCGCCTTAGTAAAGTTTCCGGCACTATGGACCCGCCGTCAGGCCGGCAGAGACTGTGCGGAAAAGCCTGCAGCTTTCCGGCAAGCGGCTGAACCCCAAAAGTTTAACATTGAGCCTGAGGTCCGGAAGGGCTGAGCCCTTCCGCACAGCAGGCGGCAAAGCCCCGATTTTTTCACACCTTCCCACAAAGCTGGGGAGGGCGCGACCGACAACGCCAATAAGTACTTGACATTTTCTACAAAATTCTGTATTTTCTGATAGACTCCCCTGGACACTCTGGATAGACAACGCTGAGCTTCGGCTCAAGTGGGAGGAAACCTCATTTGGAGGTGGCATGAGAAGACTGGTTACGGGCTGGGGGGTGGCCGCCGTCGTTACCTTAACAGCGCCGTCTGAAGCGAGACCGCCTGCTTCGTTCTTACAGGCGACCGAAGCGTGGTCGGCTTTGCCGCGTGTAGCGCCAAGATTGACCGAACTTCCCATGAGCTCGCTGCCCAAAGAACTGGGCGTGGCAAGTTGGTACGGAGAGGAATCCGGCGGTGTTACAGCCAGCGGAGAAGCATTTGACCACAAAGAACTTACCGCTGCGCACCGAACTTTGCCTCTGGGTTCAAGAATCGAAGTCACCAACCTCAGAAACAATAGATCCTTGGTCTTGCGAGTGAATGACCGTGGACCCCATGTCACCGGACTCTTGGTTGACGTTTCCAAGGCGGCCGCCGAGCGCCTGGGTTTTGTTGGCAGTGGGAGAACAGCCGTGCAAATAAGGGTGCTTAGCCTTCCCAAACCGTACCTTGCCTTGCTCCGGCAAGCACCGACTCTCTGTATGGCTCCACGAAAGTGATTTGTTTCAGCCGGTTGCCCCAAGGGCTGTACTCGCCGAGACAGATGGTCTCAATGACGCCGTTGCCAGCATCCACGTCGGCCTCCGCAACGCCGCCAGGATCCGTCTCGGCCACATCTTTCAGTTCTTGGAGCGTAGTAAAGAGAGGAACTCTTCGCGCGTTCTCCGGTCATCCCGGAAGGAGCCGAGCATTGTGGAAGTGACGGCGACGGAGTTCTGCTTCTCCACGCCGCGCATGATCATGCAAAGGTGCTTGGCCTCAATCACCACCCCGACGCCCAACGGCTTGATCTTATCCATGATGGTGTAAGCAATCTCGGTGGTTAGCCGCTCCTGCACTTGCAGGCGGCGGGCGAAAACGTCTACAATCCGCGGTACTTTACTAAGCCCGATCACCTTGTTGCTGGGAATATAGGCGACGTGGCAGCGCCCGAAGAAAGGTAACATGTGGTGCTCGCACAGGCTAAAAACCTCGATGTCCTTTACGATCACCATCTCGTCGTAGCAGACGTCAAACAACGCCCCGTTAAGCACTTTGTCTACGTCCTGGCGGTAGCCATTGGTGAGGAAGCGAAGTGACTTCGCAACTCGACGCGGAGTGGCCACTAGCCCGCCCCGGCTGGGATCCTCGCCGAGATGCTTGAGAATGCCACGCATGGCCTGTTCGATAGGATCCCCGTTGGTCGGTGTCTCAAAGTCGGTAAGTATGCCCGCCGGTTTAGTGGTCATTACTGCCCTTCGTACTCAAAGAAATTGGAGTTTGTTTCCTCCAGACGGATCCGCTCGAGGCGTGCCGAGCGGGCGCCGTTCGATACTTCGAGGTTCGTGCGGAGCAGCTTGTAAATCTCGATGCAGAGGTTCTCGGCGGTCGGTACAAGGTTGCGGAAAGCGTCTACGTCGAGGTTCAAGTGTTTATGATCGAAGCGCTCCAAAACTTCCCTTTCCACCGTCCCGTCCAGAAACCCGAGTTCCATCACCATGCCCGTAGCAGGATCGACCGGCCCCGCGACCGTGACTTCCAGTACGTAATTGTGACCGTGCCCGTAAGGATTGTTACACTTGCCGTAGACGCTTTGGTTTTCTTCCTCGCTCAGAGCGTCGCTATGCAAGCGATGGGCGGCCGCAAACCGATAACGACGGGTTAGATAGACCATTATTCACCGCAATAGTCCACGTAGAGGTCCGGACTTTCATACAACCTAATACGATGCAGCTTTCCCACCGGGAGTTTCGACTCGAGCAGTTTCCAGATCTCGATAGCGATGTTTTCCGTGGTGGGAATCTTGTGGGCAAAGGCCGGAACTTCCTTATTGAGGAAGCGGTGATCCATCAGTCGGAGCACTTCCGCTTCCATGAGCGTCTTGAGGTCCTTCAGGTCCAAGACCACGCCCGTCCTGGGATCAAGCTCACCCACAACAGTGACGTCCAGGATGTAATTGTGGCCGTGCCCGTGTGGGTTGTTGCACTTCCCGAAGGTGCGCCGGTTCTCCTCCGGCGTCATCTCCGGATTGTGGTAGTAATGTGAGGCGGAGAATTCCGCCCGCCGCGTCAAGTAAACCATCTGTGCTTTCCTCTTTGCTTTGTTATACCCAGCGTCCTATTTTCTCCGCGCTGTGTATCAGGGCACGGCTTCAGCCGTGCCGCGTCAATGCCTTAAGCTAGCGGGCTTTAGAGTCTGTGTGAAAACTGGCTGTTCGGAGTCGCGCGGCTTTGCCGCCCTGCTCTGCGGAAAGCCTAGGGCTTTCCGGCACGGCGGCAAGCCCTTTAATTATCTATCCTTTTCTATCTTCTACCCGGAAAGGCTAAGCCTTTCCAGGCACGGCTAAAGCCGGCTAAAGCCGTGCCCTGATACACTGAGTGCTGTGCATGCGGAATCATTTATGTCGCCATGTTCAGAGGTAGCGTCCCGACTTGTCCGAGCCTCGACCCCAAAATGCCGCTCCCCGCCCCGACGGCCTCCTGCCTGACGGGTCTCGGGGCTCTTGGGAGAAAGCTGGCGTTACCGCGAGTATTTTCGGCCTTTCCACTCCACGCTGCCTGTCCAGCGATGGGCACGAATGGAACTGAGCAGCAGCAGGCCGAACAGTGCAGCGCCTGGGATGACGTAATTCGCTAGCGCCAGCTCGAAACCGAGCGATCCCAGCGACTTCTTGTAACTTCTCTGCCGCCCCAGAACGATCAACAAACATCCCCCTGCTGCAAGGAGAGTTGCTGGACTCGCCTGGCCGAGCGCGGCCAAGAAACACAGGCACAAGTAAGCGAAGGGAACCAGAAAGTCAAGAAGCCAAGCCTCCGCCAGATGTGCCAGCATGAGCGCCATTTTTCCTTCATACAGCAGGTAAAGGTTCTTAGTCCAGCCTGTGCACATCTCGAAAAAGCGACGGTACATGCGCGTCCGCACCCACCCGCTTCCCGGAAGAAAGAGCAAGCGTCCCCCGGAGGCTTTTACGAGGCGAGCCAGTTCAACGTCCTCCAGTACCGCTGACCTCACCGCCTCGTGGCCACCCACGCGTTCGTAAGTCAGCCGTCGAATCAGGATGTACTGCCCGTTCGCGGCGGCGGTGGCTGAACGTGGGTCGCTAACCTCTGCGAACCGGTAGAGTCTTGCCAGGCGAACGTACACCTGAGGAATGACTGCCTTCTCCCACCAAGTCGGTGTTCGCTGCTCGGGCGAAACCGAGAGTAGATCAACCTGCTGGCTCTTCCCACGTTCTACCAGGGCTGCGAGGCTACCGGGCAGGTGCTCGGTATCGGCATCAGTGAATAGCAGCCAGTCGCCTTGCGCCTGCTTGGCGGCGGTCGCCAAGGCGTGCGTCTTCCCCACCCAGCCGGCAGGCAAAAACTCGAGGTGACACGTCTGCAGTTGCGGTATTTCGTGCTTCAGGTCTTCCAGGATGGCGTTTGTGCGGTCCTGGGAATCGTCGTCCGCTACGATGATCTCGCGGAGGCCCCTCTGGCTTGCCACCGAGCGAACACAGCGTGCTATATTAGCTTCTTCGTTGCGCGCGGGAATGATAGCAGAGACCTGGAACTCGCAGTCCCCGCTCATGGGTGTAGTCCGGGCCGATGAGCCTCGCGGCGATTCTCAGCTTCGCGAAGTGAAGGCATAACGTTGACAACGAACATCATACACCAATCAGCCCCGGCCGGCATGAGGAAGGCACGGCGAGCGACCTTTGTCGCCGCTGTCGCCGTCGCGGCGGCCAGCGCCGTGGCATTCTTTGTCGTGCACCGAGCGCCCCACCTTGGCGGGATCGAGGTGGGGCAAGCGGCCCCTGATTTCACCGTTCCGTCCTTCCCCAGCGGACAAGCGAGACTTCACGACCGTCGAGGCCGCGTCGTTCTCGTCAACTTCTGGGCGACTTGGTGCCCTCCTTGCGTCGAAGAATCACCTAGCCTTCAGAAATTCGCCGAGCAGATGCGCAACCAGGGAGTAGAAGTGATCGGCATCAGCGTTGATCAGGACCCGGAGGCGTTGCAAAAATTCATCGATCACTTCCATCTTACCTTTACCATCGGACGCGATCCCAATCAGGAACTAGCTCACCGCTACGGCACTTTCAAGTATCCCGAGACGTATATCGTCGACCGTGATGGCCAGGTAGCGGAAAAGATCATCGGTGCCATTGACTGGCAGGACCCGCGCCTCATTGCCTTTGTGCAAGATCTCGCCAACCCCAACGGGGCCGCAGACCTGCAGAAGCGCTAGTCTTTAGCCTATTCCCCGCTCCGCTCGGAATGACAGGTACGGGGGGTTCATGTCCGTTGGTGGGTCAAAGACCCATGTGATATTTAGCATGACAAGGGACCCCCTCTCCTCAGCAGTCTGCTGGCCTATATAACTTGCCATACCGTGTCCACCACCGTACCGTCCACCCACTTCACTACCGCCACCGGGCGGTCGCCGAACAGGGGCTTCTGCGGCTTGCCACCGCAAATCTTCTCCACTTCCCGCTGCATCTCCTCGATGGGGCGGATGGG
>DATJKY010000661.1:0-3044 GCA_035490955.1 Terriglobia bacterium
TATTGCGCGCCTTCTCCGCAGCATGGGCAAGCTCCACGGAAAGCTCGACGATGTTTTTCTTGTCGACATCGCGGATCACGGGAACCAACAACCCGCGATCCGTGTCCACGGCCACACCAATGTGGAAGTACTTTTTGTAAATGATCTCGTTTCTGCCGGCGTCGATGCTGGCGGCGAATTGTGGGAAGATCTTCAGCGCAGACGCCACAACTCTAAGGGCCACGGCCGTCACAGTCAGCTTTCCGCCGGCTTCCTCGGCCCTTTGGCCATAACGCTTGCGCAATTCCTCCAGGGTGGTGACATCGGCCTTGTCGTACTGGGTTACCTGGGGCACCGTCGACCAAGCGTAGCTCATGCGCTCCGCCGTCTTGCGGCGCACGTTGCTCATCGCTTGGCGCTCGACGTCTCCCCAGCGAGTGAAATCGGGTAAGGGCGCAGCGGCGAACAGGGTACCAGCTCGCGCGCCAGGCTGGGAAATAAGACTCTTAGCGTGCGCCTTAACGTCTGCCTCGGAAATCCGTCCGCCAGGACCGGTGCCCGAGACCTGGTTAATGTCAACTCCCAATTCGCGCGCCAGCCGGCGAATTGATGGAGCTGCCGGTGCCAGTGGTCGCGCTCGAACCGCCTCAGCCGATCCTTGCTTGACATAAGCAGATTCCAAATCGAACAATTCTTCGAGAGATGAAGGTGTTCCGCCTGGCTCCCCAAAGGCTCCAACGGGGGTCGCGGCGGAGACAGAAGGCATGACCTCAGGCTTCGGCATCTCGACCAATACCGGCCCTGGGGTGGCTGGCGCAAACCTTGAAGCCTCCGGCTTCTCTTCTCTTGCTACGGCCAAGCCCTGAGCGCCGTCTTCCACCGTCAGGATTAATTGCCCGACCTTGACCTTCTCGCCTTCCTTGACGTGGATTTCCCTGATCCTGCCATAGACGGGCGAGGGCACCTCGACGGTGGCCTTGTCGGTTTCGAGCTCGAGCACGGGCTGGTCCCGGTTGATGATGTCGCCCACCGAAACCAGCACCTTCAGCAGGTCACCAGCCTCAACGTTCTCGCCGAGCTCGGGAAGTCTGAATTCAGTGGTCATCAACGCTATCTCCGCTTGCCGCCCGCGCTCCCAGGCGCTACGAGATCCTGGGATTGACCTTGTTGGGATTAATGTCCAGGTCTTTGATCGCTTTCTCGACCACCTGGGGTCGCACCTTCTTTTCCGCCGCCAGGGCGGCGAGGGCGGCCAGGGCGATGAACCGCGCGTCCACCTCGAAGAAGTCGCGCAACGCTCGCCGGCTATCGCTTCTGCCAAAACCGTCCGTCCCAAGGGTGACGATCGGCCGAGGGCACCAGCGCGCGATGGAGTCCGGCAGCGCCTTGACATAATCGCTGGCGGCCACGATGACCCCCGGTGTGTTCGCCAGGCAGGAGGTGACGTAGGGCACCCTGGGTGCTTGAGTGGGATGAAGCATGTTCCATCGCTCCGCATCGTGCCCCTCGTTGTACAGCTCCTTATAACTCGTTACACTCCACACGTCCGCGGCGACGTCATACTTTTCTTCGAGGATCTTCTGGGCCTTGAGTGTCTCCTTCAGGATGGCCCCGCTCCCCAGAAGCTGTGCTTGGCGCCTGGCTCTGGTATTCTCCGCAGCCTTGAACTTGTACATGCCCTTGAGTATACCTTCCCTGGCGCCCTCCGGCATGGGCGGCATAGCATAGGGCTCGTTGGTAACCGTCAGATAATAGAATAAGCTTTCCTGCGCCTGGCACATCCTCCGGATGCCGTCTTCGATGATCACTGCAATTTCGTAAGCGAAGGCCGGGTCGTAAGCCAAAAGGTTCGGCACCGTGTAGGCCAGAAGGTGGCTGTTGCCGTCCTGATGCTGCAGACCCTCCCCGGCCAGTGTCGTTCGGCCAGCGGTTCCTCCCAGCAGGAACCCGCGAGCGCGACTGTCCGCCGCCGCCCAGATCAGGTCCCCAATTCTTTGGAGCCCAAACATCGAATAGAAGATGAAGAACGGAATAGTGTTGACGCCGTGCGTCGCGTAGGCGGTGCCGGCGGCGATAAACGAGCATAGGGAGCCCGCCTCAGTAATCCCTTCCTCCAGAATCTGGCCGTCTTTGGCTTCTTTGTAGTAAAGCAGCGTGTCGCGGTCAACCGGCTCGTAAAGCTGGCCCACGTGGGAGTAGATGCCCACTTGGCGGAAAAGCGCTTCCATACCGAAGGTACGTGCCTCGTCCGGAACGATGGGAACGATCAACCTGCCGATTTCTTTGTCGCGAAGCATCTTCGAGAGCATGCGCACGAAAGCCATCGTGGTGGAGGCCTCGCGCCCTTCCGTGCCCTCGTAGAACTCCCGGAACACCTCCTCACCACCGCTCCACTTCAGTGGCGGACTGCTGGCCGTTCGCGCCGGAAGGTAACCTCCTAACTCCCGGCGGCGTTGGTGGAGATAGATCATGTCGGGATTGTCGTCGGGGAGTTTGTAGAACGGAGCCTCCACTACATCTTCGTCAGAGAGAGGAACGCCAAAGCGGCTTCGAAACTCCCGCACCTCATCCTCGTTCAGCTTCTTCTGTTGGTGGGTGATGTTCCTGCCCTCACCGGCTTCACCGAGGCCGTAGCCCTTGATGGTTCTGGCCAGGATCACGGTGGGCGAGCCTTGTTGCTCCACTGCGGCCTGGTAAGCGGCGTAAACCTTCTTGGGATCATGGCCTCCCAGCCTCAGCTTCTGAAGCTGATCATCCGACAGGTGCTTAACCATATCGAGTAGTTGCGGGTAAGCGCCAAAGAAATTCTTGCGCAGATAATCGCCGGGTTCGACGGTATACTTCTGGTACTCGCCATCCACCACCTCGCCCATGCGCTTCACCAAGGTACCGTCCCGGTCCTTCGCTAATAAGGGATCCCAGTCGCTTCCCCAGATCACCTTGATGACGTTCCACCCGGCGCCGCGGAAGACCGCCTCTAATTCGTCGATGATCCTGCCGTTGCCACGCACCGGCCCGTCGAGCCGCTGCAGGTTGCAGTTGATGACGAAGATCAGGTTGTCCAG